>JBDSDL010000052.1:0-14795 GCA_039920585.1 Nitrospiraceae bacterium
ACTCGATCTGGTCGATCGTAATCTTATTATTGCGGAATACTCGAACGTCTTCACCCAGTTCCCCGAAGTACTGCACAAGGTTATAGGTGAAGGAATCATAGTTGTCGATCATCAGTAGCATAAAAAACCGTGAGGTATACGGCGTCAGGTGTAAGGGGAAAAGTCGGTGAGACTCTGATCGCCTCACCCCTTACCCCTCACGCCTTACGTGCTCATTCCAATCCCTGCTCGGCCAATTCGACGGCTTTCATCATCGCCTTAGCCTTATTACAGGTCTCTTCATATTCGTGTTCAGGATTCGAATCGGCAACGATGCCGGCTCCGGCTTGAATGAAGGCCTGGTGCTTTTTTACGACGACCGTCCGGATATTAATGCACATGTCCATGTTGCCGGAGAAGCTAAAGTAGCCCACCGCGCCAGCATAGGGACCACGCCGCGTGGGCTCGAGTTCATCGATAATCTGCATCGCTCGAATCTTTGGCGCACCGGAAACCGTGCCGGCAGGGAAGCATGCGCGCAGCACGTCGTATGCGGTCTTCGATTCATCCAGTTGCCCTGTCACATTCGACACAATGTGCATCACATGCGAATACCGCTCGACATGCATAAGCGAATCCACAGTGACCGAGCCAGGTTTCGCCACGCGGCCGACATCGTTCCGCCCAAGATCGACGAGCATCACATGCTCGGCCCGTTCCTTTTCATCGGCCAATAGCCGCTGTTCCATCTGTTGATCTTCGTCACGATTGATGCCGCGGCGGCGCGTGCCGGCAATGGGGCGGACGGAAATAACGCCGTTTTCGCAACGGACGAGCGTCTCCGGAGAGGAGCCAACCAGTTCAACCCCCGCGATACGGAGATAATACATATAGGGAGAGGGATTCACCACGCGCAACGCGCGATAGAGCTGCAACGGCGGCGCCTGCACATTCGTCTCCCATCGCTGGGATAAGACTGCCTGCACGATATCGCCGGCCCTGATGTATTCCTTCGTTCGCACGACGATCTTCTCAAAGTCTGCCTTGCTCATGTTCGCCGTAAAGGTCACCGGCTTGCGGCGGCGATGTGGCCGCGTTCGGCGAAGCGGACGTCTGAGCCTCGTAATCGTGCGTTCGATCCGTTCCGTTGCCGAACGGTAGGCAGCCTTGATGCCACGCTCTCCTTTTGCCGTAACATGGGCGGTGGCCACGACTTTAATCTTCTGAGCCACGTTGTCAAAGATCAGCATCGTATCGGTGAACAGGAAGGCAAAGTCCGGCAGATTGAGCGAGTCCTTCTGTCGAGCAACCAAGTCCTCGAACGTCCGCACCATGTCGTAGCCCAGATATCCAACGGCGCCGCCGACGAACGGGGGAAGGTCCGGCACGGTTACCGGGCGATAGCCATCCATCATCTCCCGCAAACGTTCAAGAGGGTTCCCACAGCTAGCAATACGTTTCTTGCGCGTGCCCTGCACGACAAGAAGGTCGCCCCGATCCTCATACACGACAGTTGGAGAACCGCTGCCAAGAAAGGAGTAGCGCGCCCATTTCTCACCACCCTCGATGGACTCTAAGAGGTAGGCCGAGGGACCATGATCGATTTTGGCAAAGGCAGAAACGGGGGTCTCATAGTCTGCGAGGATCTCTCGATAGAGCGGAACGAGATTACCCTCTCCGGCATACTGACGAAATTGGTCGAGACTGAGTGAGTATTGCGGTGGGGCCATATGGCCGTCCTGTTATTCTTGGCCCACGATGAGTTTCTGTCCTACCTCGATAATATCGTCCGGCAGCTTGTTCCACTTTCTGACCTTGTCCACCGGAACGCCGTACCGCCGACTAATCCGATAGAGCGTTTCGCCAGGCCTCACAACATGAACTGCGGGCGATCCCACGCCTCCCAACAACGAATCTGTTGGCTCAGGCACAGCAGAAACAGGAGCCGGTGCCCTCAGATCCACAGCACTGGAGGTTGATTCAGTCGGCAGCGCCTTGTGCATCGGTGTGAGCTTGCGCTTCATATCGGCTTTGGCTTTACGTTCCAGCAGCGCGGATTCCTTCATGGCCTCGGCTTCTTCCTGTATGCGGGCCATTTGTTCTCGAGCGGTTTGTAGCTGTGCCGTCAGTTCCCGACTCCTGGCTTCATACTCCATCAACTCACTTCTGCTCCGCTTCACTTCACTATCGAGCTCACCGGTGCGCTTTTCTTCCTGGGCCAAAAGGCGTTGGAAATTTAAGCTACGCGCCTTTTCGGCATCGTATTTTTCTGCCATGACACATCCGCTCAGCAACAGCCCTCCGCAGATGATGGTAATGATTCGATAGCTGGGTCTTGGCCTCAACTTGTTCATGCAATTCTCCCCTTTCATGGATACCTCCTTTGACAATCGTGAGGAATTTTGCCTCTCGTGGCAAAGGGTGGCCAATGGCTGACAATCGATGAAAAATCGACTCAACTAGTCTCAGCACAATAGTGTCTATCGCCGTGAAAGTCAAAGCGAATATGGCGTCTTTGCCGTTTGACCCACTCCCTAGCCCTATGGTACGGTCGGAGCCGTCACGTCCTCTGTTCGTCACCATCCAGTCCTATGGCCCACGCCGACATTCTTGCCAGACTGACTACCCTCAGAGACGAAATCAGGCGCCACGACTATCTGTACTATGTCAAGGATCGCCCGGAGATTTCCGACTCCCAGTACGATCGACTATTTCGAGATCTGCTCGAACTGGAACAGGCTCACCCTAAGTTGGTGACAACAGATTCTCCGTCGCAACGTGTCGGCGCACCGCCGCTCCAGGAATTGGTCAAGGTTCCACACGAACAGCCGATGCTCAGTCTGGACTCGATTGTAGAAGCGGGTGAAGTTCACGCATTCGACCAACGGATGAAACGCGAACTCGAAACCCCTTCCGTTGAGTACAGCACGGAGCCAAAATTCGATGGGTTATCGGTTGAACTCATATACGACCATGGAGTCTTTACCCGTGGGGCGACCAGAGGCGATGGAACGATCGGAGAGGATGTGACCATCAATCTTCGCACGATCCGTTCCCTGCCACTGCAATTGCACGCCCAATCCAACCTCCCAGCCCATCTTGTCGTACGCGGTGAAGTCTATATGCGTCTCGATGATTTCCAAGCGTTGAATCGACGCATAACAGAACGAGGCGACGACGCCTTTGCCAATCCACGCAACGCGGCCTCCGGTTCGCTCCGGCAACTGGACTCCACCATTACCGTGACCCGTCCGTTGGTCGTGACCTGCTACGAAATCATGGCCGTATCCGGAACTGTCCCACCGACACACTGGGATGAGCTGGAGACCTTGGCCCAGTGGGGTCTCCCGATACCTGAGCGTAGGCGTCGACGGCTCTGTGCTTCAATCGATGAGGTGATGGATTTTCACCGCGAAACGGAATCACTGCGAGAACAACTGCCCTATGAAATCGATGGCGTGGTGGTGAAGGTAAACCGCAGAGACTGGCAGAGCCGCCTGGGCATGAAATCTCGTAGTCCACGATGGGCCATCGCGTATAAATTTACGCCGCGCAAGGAAATCACCGTCGTGCAGGATATTGTCGTCTCTGTCGGAAGAACCGGGACCCTCACCCCCGTTGCATTATTGAAACCGGTGGAGGTCGGTGGTGTCACCATCAGCCGAGCCACGTTGCACAATGCCGATGAGGTGGCGCGGAAAGACATTCGGATCGGCGATACCGTCAAGGTGGAACGGGCCGGCGATGTGATTCCCGCGATTGCCGAGCGTATCCCGGTCTCTGGAGAACAACGCAGCGTCCCCTTTCGCATGCCAGGTCTCTGTCCCATTTGTGGATCGGCCGTCGGTCGCGAGGGTGCCTATTTCTACTGTACCGGCCAATTGGTCTGTGGCGCTCAATTAAAGGGGGCCTTCGAACATTTTGCGTCCAAACATGCGCTCAACATTGAAGGCTTAGGAAGGAAGACGGTGGCGCAGCTGGTTGACCAAGGACTGGTACGGTCACTCGCCGACCTCTATCGCCTGACCAAAGATGACCTCATCAAACTTGATGGGTTTGCCGAGCGCTCCGCCACCCTCCTCTTGGAATCGATTGCAGGCAGTAAACCCGTTTCCTTGGATCGCTTTTTGATGGGACTGGGAATCCGGCAAGTCGGACAACACATCGCCAAAGTCCTCGCCCGTGAATTTGGGTCTCTCGATGAGATCATGTCGGCGGATCGGGAACGACTTCAGCAAATTCGGGAGATCGGTCCTGAGATTTCTGAGGGCTTGGCGGTCTATTGGTCTGAGCCGCACAACCGGGAGATCATCGCACAACTCCAGGAATTAGGCGTACAAGTTGCCCCAGGCACGGGGTCAGCTGACCGGAGGAAATCCCCGCTCACAGGGAAGACCTTCGTATTCACAGGGGGACTCGATCACTTCACGCGAGACGGCGCGCAACAGGCCGTGGAAACAGCGGGAGGGCGCGTGGCCTCAAGCGTGAGCAAGAAGACATCCTACGTGGTGGCGGGACGAGACCCTGGATCAAAACTGGACCACGCCCGTACGCTGGGGGTGACGATTCTGACAGAACAGGAGTTTACTGCCTTGATCGGGAAGGACGAGAAAGAGCTTAGCTGACGAGATCAAGGTTCGGAGCTTCGACGTGAGCCGGCGATTTCTCTTCACGAAATATTTGGACGCTGCGGATAGATCGTGGCTCGGCTTCATGTATGAGTATCCGGCAGTTGGCAATCCGTACTTCTTCTCCAACCTTGGGAATTCGACCGAGCTCCTGTTGAATAAGGCCGCCGATCGTCACGGCTTCATCGCCAAGGTCAACTTTCAGGAAATCGTTGACCTTGCGCACTTCGGTTCTACTGTGAACAAGGATATGATTCTTCCCTAACCGTTTGATCAGTTCTTCCGTGATATCGGTTTCGTCCATGATCTCTCCGACTACTTCTTCGAGAAGATCTTCAAGCGTGACAATCCCCATCACGCCGCCAAACTCATTGACCACGACAGCCATATGCCGTTTTTCCTGTTGAAACTGCTTCATCAGGTCGTCCGCCGTCTTACCTGCGGGAACGAACAGCGGGGGATAGGCAATGTCTTTGAGCTTCGCCTCATTCTGCCCCTTGGCAAGTTCAGTCAATGCCCGTGTCTTATAAAGAATGCCCGTGATGTTATCGAGTGTCCCGTCATACACTGGGATTCGAGAATATTTCGAGTTATAGAGAAGATCCTGTGCATCTTTCAGACACAGGTTACCATCCAAGGAAAAGACATAGAGACGAGGGGTCATCGCGTCTTCAGCTGTAATGTCTTTGAGCTGGAAGACGTTCTTGATCATTTTCACCTTTTCGAACTCAATCGTCCCGGTCTTCCCTCCCTCATCCAACATGATCTTCAGCTCTTCTTCAGTGACGAGAGGAAGCGTCAGACCTTTCCCTCCTGTGAGTTTGTAGATCATCGGCACGATCACAAACAATAATGGTTTGAGAAATAACTGAACCCCGTAAACGGGGTAGGCCATGTTCAACGTGACCGGAACCGCAAACTTGGCGGCTAATGTTTTTGGGATCACATCGACGGCCACCAAGAGGACAAAGGTCAACAATCCGACCATAACGGCAATCGCCTCTTCAAAAACCGTTTGGCCTCCATAGATACGCAGGGTCAGAAAGGTGGCATACATCGGTGTCGCCACGCCGATCAAACGGTCGCCGACCAAAATAGTCGAGAGGAGCTTTTGGGGGTCACTACGAAGATGGAGGGCCAGCTTTGCACGGTTACTCCCAGTTTGGGCGAGCGCCTTCAGCTTCGTTGCATTGACTGCAAAGAACCCGATTTCGGCCGTGGATATCACAGCTGAAAGAACAATAAGACCTAAGAGGATTAGAATATCCATGGATTGCGTTGTATTAGAGACAACCGGCTATGCTGGGCAGCCTGAAGTACCAGAGACACCGGGGGCTGTCCCCTATCGGCTGGACCACGCAATGTGAGATTTGGCAGAACAGAATGACTTGATAGGGACCTATCAGACCTGTATCCATGGAGCTGTAGATGTACCATACGAATGGAGTGGCGAGCAAGCTTATGCTGCAAACACGTCACAATATCAAACAGTTGCGTTGCATGTCCGCAGAAAAACTGAGGTATTGGAACGGCTTACTCGATGAAGCTGGCACTATGTATTATGAGTCGTCTCGAAATACAAAAGCCTGGAGATCAAGGGAGGATTCGAGATGGGAGGCAGCAGCTTCTGCCTGAGCTTCCCTGGAAAATTGACCAATCTGAACTCGATATCGCTTTCCTTCTGGAAGATCGACAACCTGGATTCTGCCGCCTAAATAAAACTGTTTCACGCGCTCTAAGAAGTTGATGGCATTCTGATGATCGGAAAAAGACCCGACTTGCACTCGTAAGACCCCCATCTCCGCAGTCCGCCCTTGATACCCCACCACCCGTAATTCAATCTGATCGGTTCCTGCTCCGGTCATCCCCAACGCATGCGCCCCGGCGAGTGAGAGATCGAGCACCCGCCCCCTGGCAAAAGGACCACGATCGTTAATACGGACAGTCACCTGTCGGCCGGTACTCATCGATCGAACAACGGCAATTGATCCTAATGGCAAAGTCCGATGAGCAGCCGTCAGCTGATGCATGTCGTACCGTTCGCCATTTGCTGTCTTGTTTCCATGAAATCCTGGGCCATACCATGAGGCGACCCCACGCTCAACGAACCCCACAGGGTAGCCTGGGAAATAGGTAGGTTTGGGAGCACCGCTGCAAGCAGCCAGGATCGCGACAAGGATAGGTACCAAAAGAAGGATCAGACTGCGGGACCAACAGGCGTGAGGTCCGTTAGACATGCCTAGCAGGCTGCAGAAAAACTATGTTGGCATACGTGAATTTGAATGGTACGCACGTGTGGGACAACAGGGCAACACTCCTGCAGGATGCTCAAAAAGGCTGTCCCGCAAGACCGCAGCGAGTGACGAGTCGAGGTGTACCCTCTGGGGCGCGCGGTGCGACGAATAAGGAGCACCAAGTCTGCGCGCGCCGCCGAGTGGTGAGGCGGCCGGGTCCCCGTTGAGGGTCTGAACGATGCGAGAACGCTGCTGGCAGGCTTTTTCAGCATTCTGCTAGAACTCGTCGAGCGATTGATCCCGGAGGACTGTGAGCGCTTTCTCTGTGTTTGAGACTGTCAGAACTACGATCGCGCGTTTCCCCTCGCGGGACGGGGTGCAGTATCCACATTTAATATTGATGCGAGCCTTCGTCAGCAGATCCGCGACTTCTTTCAAAGCCCCCGGCTTATTTTCGAGACTCAACAGCAGGGCAGTTTCCTCCACAAACTTGATCTTTGCCGTTTTCAGCGCTGCACGAGCCCCATCCAAATCCGCGACCAACAGTCTCAACTTTCCCGCTCCTACGACTTCTGGAGCAGAAAATGCCTTGATGTTGACCTTCGCCTCACCGAGAACCTGGGTCACTTGAGCCATGACGCCAAGCCTACTGAGTCCGCTAATAACCAATTGTGTCGTTGTGGGCATAGATGTTACTCCGTGGCGCCAAACCTTCGCTCAACCTCGACCTCAGCCTACCGCGCCTGCTACAGCACCTGGCATAAACCGTTCACAAACGTGTACTCGTAAATTCCGCTAACAGGAACAGAGGCGTCCCCTGCCAGCTTCTGTGCCAACTCCTTCGAGCCGCGTGGGACGAGCAGATAGAAGGGGATGCCGCACACAACTGTCTCTTTCCATTCCGAAGCGGTTGCGACACCCCTGATCGAATCATCGGTCTCCACTTCAGCCATCCATTCCATCCTGTTGCCGGCTGAACTTACCTGCCACCCGACGATATCGCACTGTTGCTGAGGATCGGCCCAGGGATTCTCCTCAAGACTGGTGTGAATCGTGACCTTACAATGAAAGGCCTTCGCCCATCGCTGCGCCACCCAACTCACGACCTGATCGTGGACTGTGACAATCCCTTGCTCGCGAAGCACCGTACTCATTGAGTCTTCCATCCTACGAGCAGCCACTCGTTTCACCACAGTGCGTACACTTGAGACAGGTTCCGTTCCGCACCAGAGTGAACTGCTTACACTGGGAACAGGGATCTCCCTCATAGCCCTTTTGGCGTGCCATTTGGATGGCAGTCAAGGTCAAGGTTTCACGCTTCAGTTCAACAGTATGGGCGACGTTACCGTTTCCATTTCCGTGTCCATTGCCCTTGTGGCGCGGTATCGCCCCACGTCGTGCAGGAAATAGGTCCGTGCTGATTGATGCCGAAGCCAACGTTTCAGGAGTGGCTTCCTCCTCGACACATTCAGGATCTTGCTCGTCCATCTTGACGGAGTCCATTCGGAGATCCTCTTCCTGGACCTGTGCCAAGTCATAGCGGTCAAGATAGGTCACGGCTAGCTCTCGGAAGATGTAATCGATGATCGACGTGGACATTTTGATACGGTCGTTCAATTTGACCGGCCCGTTCGGCTCGAAGCGGGTAAACACGAACGCTTCGACAAACTCCTCCAGCGGGACTCCATGCTGGAGGCCCAGTGAAATAGCAATGGCGAAACAGTTCATGAGGCTGCGGAATGCGGCCCCTTCTTTGTGCATATCGAGAAATATTTCGCCACACGTACCGTCCTCATACTCACCAGTGCGGAGATAGAGTTTATGCCCCCCGACGACGGCTTTCTGCGTGTACCCATTGCGTCTGGCCGGGAGCGGTCGGCGTTTTGCTAGGTACCGTACTAACACTCGTTCAGTAATCTTTTCCGCAATCGTCAATATTTCCGATGAGGCTTCAATGGTCTTGCCGCTATCCGTTGAAGCTGATAATGGCTGGCTCAACTTCGAACCGTCGCGATAGAGAGCCACGGCCTTGACCATGCTTTTCCAGGCAAGCAAATAGGCCGATTTTACTCCTTCCAGCATCGCATCGGCTGGCATGTTGATCGTTTTGCTGATGGCGCCGCTGATGAATGGTTGCGCCGCCGCCATCATACGGATATGCGCATCGACGGCGATATATCGTTGACCGATCCGACCGCAGCGGTTGGCACAATCGAAGGTCGGAAGGTCCTCGGTTTTGAGATGCGGGGCGCCTTCCACCGTCATGGTCCCGCAGCAATAATCATTGGCAGCGGCGATTTCTTCTTGTGTAAACCCCAGCGCTTTGAGCATGTTGAAGTTGGACTCATTCAATTGCGCGTCGGTCAATCCCAACTTCTCTCGGCAGAAGTCCTCACCCAATGCATATTTATTAAACGTAAATTGAATTTCGAAGGCTTGGGATAAACCGCCTTCCATTCGTCCAAGCGCGGCGTCGTCGAACCCCTTCTGTCTTAGGGTCTCATGGTTGATGAATGGTGCGGTCTGCAAGGTTTGCCGGCCGACACAATAGTTCACGATGTCCTGAATCTGAGACTCGGTATACCCTAACGTTCTGAGGGCAGCGGGTATGCTTTGATTGATGATCTTGAAATACCCTCCACCCGCCAGTTTCTTGAATTTGACAAGCGCGAAATCCGGTTCGATGCCCGTCGTATCGCAATCCATGACGAGTCCGATCGTGCCGGTAGGAGCAATCACCGTCACTTGCGCATTGCGATACCCATAGGCCGTTCCCAATTCGAGGGCACGGTCCCAGGCACGACGCGCTGCCACGAGCAAGTCGGGAGGACAATGCTCCGGCTGGATACCTATCGGTGTAATCGTCAGACCTTCATATTCTTCCGAAGCGGCATTGTACGAGGCGCGCCGGTGATTACGGACGACGCGCAACATGGCCTCGCGGTTTTTGGCATAGCCCGGGAATGGCCACAGCTCTGCGGCCATTTCTGCCGATGTGCCGTACGCCTCGCCGGTCATGAGGGCGGTCAGCGCGCCACAGATGGCCAGTGCTTTAGGTGAATCGTAGGGAATGCCTTGCCGCATCAGCACCGTGCCTAAGTTGGCATAGCCGAGCCCCAGCGTTCGGAACTGATAACTCTTCTCGGCAATGGAGCGGCTGGGAAACGACGCCATAAGGACGCTGATCTCCAGTACAATCGTCCAGAGGCGCACGGCGTGGCGGAAATTTTCCAGTTCAAATTGAGCGTCGTCCGAAAAAAATTGGGCGAGGTTGAGCGACGCCAAATTACACGCGGTATCGTCAAGGAACATGTATTCGGAGCAAGGATTAGATGCATTGATACGGCCATCCTCCGGACACGTATGCCACTCGTTGATGGTCGTATCGTATTGCGTGCCTGGATCCGCGCAAATCCAGGCGGCCCAAGCAATTTGATCCCAGAGATCCCGTGCCTTGATGGTCTTGGAAACTTTACCGTCGATCCGCCGCTTGAGTTGCCAGTCGCCATCCGCCTCCAACGTCGCAAAAAACTCATTGGAAATGCGCACGCTGTTGTTTGAGTTCTGACCGGACACCGTTTGGTAGGCCTTGCCGTCCCAATTCGTGTCGTACTCGTGAAACGCAAAATGTGTGAACCCTTGCTGCGCATAGGAAAACATCCGCTGGACGTAGGCCTCTGGAACCGCATCCCGCCGAGCGGCGGCCAGGGCTTCCTTGAGGATCGGATTCTGCTTGACGTCGATCTCGATTTTCATCTGACCGGCTTCGTCAACAACATGGCAAGCCTTGAGAACGGCGTTGAGACGCTGTGCGCAGATTTTCGAACCGGTCACCATGGCGGCAACCTTTTGCTCTTCCACCACCTTCCAATTGATAAATTCTTCAATGTCGGGATGATCCAAGTCGAGACAGACCATTTTGGCAGCTCGTCTGGTCGTCCCACCGGACTTAATAGCGCCTGCCGCTCGATCGCCAATGCGAAGGAACGACATCAATCCAGACGAGCGTCCGCCTCCGGACAACGGCTCGGCATCGCCGCGAAGCTTGGAAAAGTTGGTGCCGGTCCCCGATCCGTATTTGAACAAGCGCGCCTCTCGCACCCAGAGATCCATGATGCCACCCTCGCTGACTAAGTCGTCGTCAACGGACTGGATGAAACAGGCGTGCGGCTGCGGATGCTCAAACGCATTTGTGGCTTTGACGACTTCGCGGGTCTTGGGGTCGACATAAAAATGCCCTTGAGCGGGTCCTGAGAGTCCATAGGCATAATGAAGCCCGGTGTTAAACCACTGGGGAGAATTGGGCGCGGCCATCTGATGCGCGAGCATGTAACAGAGCTCATCATGGAAGGCATCGGAATCTTCTGGAGTCTTGAAATAGCCGAAGTTCTTCCCCCAGAAGGTCCAACAACCGGCGAGCCGTTCAAACACTTGCCGAGAGTCATGCTCTCCTCCCAACTGCGGCTTGCCGTCAGGCCCGACAATCGGATTCCCCTGCTCATCATGCTGCGGCACCCCAGCTTTCCTGAAGTATTTCTGGGCAAGAATATCGATCGCGAGCTGGGACCAGGGTTCAGGAATGTCGATATTTTCCAACTTAAACACGGTCGATCCATCGGGATTACGAATCTCCGACGAACGCTTCACGAACGGCAGGTTTTCATAGGGACTTTGCCCGCGACGTGTAAATCGACGTTCTATTCTCACAATTTCTCCTCCCCAAGTCTGCGGAGTTGATATGGGACTAATTTAAATCCTAAATAGGAACAGTCTGCCTTCAATATCAATACGGCGATGTGCTCTATGCGCCCTAACTATTGTGGTTTGACGGATCAATCAACCCGAGGAGCATCTACATATAGCGATCTGAGTTAATTGTCAATACCAAATGTAGTGGTTTGGCTGGGGAAACTGAGGAAAGCCTGTGAATAACTGTAAATGATTGGAAACCGCCATCTCTCGGGAATTTAGATCGACTTATCCACAGTGTTTCGATCAAAAACTAAGCTTAGTTCGACGTCCAAGGGGGTTCCTACGGGCAAAAAACTAAAATACTTGGCGGCCAAGGGTCCGAATGGCTGCATCTACTCCCTCAACAGGAATAAACCGGTTACCGATGCCGATCACCACAACCCGAGTACCCAACACCGTGGTTTCAAACCGGCTGAGGACTCCCCAGTTCTGACGCATGGTGTGAGGACGCACCATGCTATTGAGCAACTCCTGACTATGCCTGCGAAAGATACCTCGGACCACTGCTCCTTCCCGTTCAGGTATAGACTGGTCCATTCGATCCATGGCCTTGGTCAGTTCGGCTTGCACGAAATCCAGATATTGATCCATGGTGGGATTCGTGAGTGCCAGCACGACACTCACGGCCAATACCGTCACGACTAGGCTCAACCGCAGAAGACTCATACCAGCCCTTAATTGTTGCTGAACCGAAGTCGCAATGGAATCGATGGAAATGGAGGCGCGCAGATCCCCTTTGACAAACAACAGACGGATGACTAGCCTACGCCCGTTAGGTTTGTGGCGGCAACCATGCTGCTCACATGGCTTCTATCAGGAGGACACTCATGTTTGTCTGGAGCAAACGCCTTGTTGCAGCCTTGGTAGGACTATTCGTGCTCACGTTGGGAGTCTTTTTCTTCAATACAGCACCGGACAACACGAGCAGCCTCAAGATGTATATAACTGGATGGATGGCCATCAACTATCTCGGCTTGATTGTGTGGGTCTTTGTCTGGATGATCGATCAAGCCCGCATGCGCGGGAAAAATGTCTGGGTTTGGCTTGTCCCCTTCGTTGTGGCACCCCTTCCGACGTTAATGCTGTTCGTCTTGTTCCTCCAGAGACGCATACGACCGTCATAGATCAGCTGCGCCGGCTCTGGCAGTTGCATCGCGGTCGGCCTCTCGATGCAACTGCGCTCGGAGAGCCCACACCAGCCAGATACCTGGTAATGCAATCAGAAACGACCAGAAGAAAAATTGTGCCCAGCCAACCATTTCGACCAGCTCGGCCGACGGACGGCCGGAGAACACTCGCCCGAGCGCTTCCAGTGATGAGAGCAACGCGAACTGTGTTGCGGTATAGCGATGGTCGCATAGCGACATTATCAGTGCGACAAACGCTACGGTGCCCATGCCACCGGTCACATTCTCGACGAGAATGGATGTCATGAGCGCCCCGTAACTCTTGCCCATCCAGGCGAGCCACATAAATCCCAAGTTTGAAACCGCTTGCAGCAGACCAAAGAACAATAATGAGCGAACCATCCCAAGCTTAGCCATTGCGACGCCCCCGGCTAATGCGCCGAGAAGCGTGGCTCCAATCCCAAGGCCCTTGACGTACCCGACCTCGCTGACGGAGAAGCCCATCCCTCCAATAAGAAATGCCGTTTGAAGCGAGGCTGCGACGGCGTCTCCGATTTTATAGAAGACGATGAGGGCGAGAAGCCCAACCACCCCTGGACGCGTAAAGAATTCTTTCAGCGGTCCTCCAACCGCTTCGGCCAGACTTGCCGGTATCGCACTCGGCTCTGATGGTTCCGGACTGACGAGGATCGTGACAACTCCGGCCAACATTACCGCGGCAAGCAGCAAATAGGTGTTTTGCCATCCAATACGATCGGCCAATAGGAGGGCGCCGGCGCTCGCTAGCAACAGCGCACATCGATAGCCATTCACCCACACAGCTGCACCGAATCCCCGTTCCCGATGTAAGAGCACATCGGTCCGGTAGGCGTCGAAGACGATGTCGAGTGAAGCAGCCAGGAAGGCCACCAGGAGAGCCAGAATCCCAAGTATTTCAGGGCGCTGGCCCGGCCCAGTCACCGCCATGGCTGCCAAGCCAAGTGCGACACTGACCTGCGTCACAAGCATCCATCCACGCCGTCGTCCCAGCCAGGGAGGGACCAGGCGATCCATCAAGGGAGCCCACAAGAATTTCAGCGTGTACGGGAGACCGACGAGCGTGAAGATGCCGATGGTCTTCAGGTCGAGTCCGACAACCGTCAGCCAGGCTTGGAGCGTCCCAGCGGTAAGGGCCAATGGCAGCCCCGAGGCAAAGCCCAGGGGCAACATGATGCCGATGCGACGGTTCGCAAGGATCTGAGTGAACGATGCAGTTTTCATTGTCCCGTTTTAGCACACATGCGGGAGCAGCATATCATCGGAATGGAGGGAGCACTCAGGACATTCTCAAAATCTAATCTAGCCAGAGGAAAGAGGAGTAGACCGAAGCGGCCCCGAAGAGCCACCCGGCACAGCAGCGCACAGAAACTCAGCAGGGCTGTCCATTGAAGGTGCAGGGCTTGTAGCGCAAAATATCGAACTCTATGTTTTCCTGGTAGACCCGTTCGTTGCCGTTCACACCATCCTGCTCCGGATCGTTATACATGGTGTGATTCCACCAATAGAATAAGGGGTAGGCCTCCGTCTGGTACACCGGATTCCCGTAGTTGCTGCGAGCATATTCCTTGACCAACCGGCCCGTCACGTAGTCGACTTGACCATTCCCGTGCAATGAATAGAGCGTGAGAAAGAGTCGGGCTTCGTGATCGTAGTGCTCGTCAATTCTTGACGCGAGGTCAGGTTCGAGAGGCAGGAGATCCTTCGTCCATCCACCGGACACAGAGAGCAGGAGAAGGAGAGAGACCATAAAGATAGAGGCCGACAACTGCGAAGGTGTCACAACAGACTCACGATGATGGGGTGGGCAGGCAGGCGAACTCTATCATGGCCTTCCAAGGCCTTCAAGCGAGGGCGGAACGCAACGTAAAGAACTCACGGGAGATCCTTGCTCCTATCGCAAGGATCTCCCTATAATGGCCCAACTATCATGAAACGTGCCTCTCTCCATACACTCGGTTGCCGACTGAACCAAGCAGAAACAGCGGTGCTCACAGCTCGCTTGCGGCGCGATGGCTACCGCGTGGTCGAGTTCGGTG
>JBDSDL010000053.1:0-9214 GCA_039920585.1 Nitrospiraceae bacterium
CTCGTCCCGCCTTTCCCTCGCCAAAGAAATGAATTGACAGCTATTTTCTGGACAGGTATAAGGGCGCGTAGTATAGGGGCTCCTACAAGGAGCATTTTAGGTACAGAGGGGAACAATGGCGTTTCCCACCCGCTTCAATATGGACAATGGCGTCCTCCAGCTCCAACGGGCTAGAGGACGTTTTCTTATGACCATTTGACCATATTGAAGCAGGCTGAATCGCACAGGATACTTAAAAAGGCCATCCAACAATCCGTGAAACGTTTTGGAGGAAGAGCACTCGGCAGTTCTACGTTTCAATTTTCAGGTCTTACCTTTCACGGTGTCGTGGGAGTCGATGTGGAGGTAAGAGGCAGATGGGCTAAGAGGGGCTTGAGATTGCGCACAATGGCGTGCGTGGCGACAACGACGTCGAGGAGAGAGAGGCAAGGGCGCAACCGAATCACCATATGGGATCAGGGAGGATGAATTATGTCAGCACGCAGTCGTATTGGGATAGGAATAGGCATGTGTGCGATGGTCTCGCTGCTCGGCAGCAATGTGGCGATGGCGGCTCATATGGAGGGGCACGCTGCTGCGCATATTGAGAAGGAGTCCGTCTGGCAGTCCTTGGGCTTTAAGATCTCCGGGGCGGTGGAGGCATCCTATACGCAGAATTTCAATAATCCAAACACCAACCTCAATCAACTGCGTATTTTCGACACGCAGGCGAACTCGTTCGTGCCGCAAGTGGCGCAGCTTGTATTTGAACGGCCGGCAACGGCAGGCAGCGCTATGGATCGGGTGGGCTTTCGCGCGCGGCTCAACTTTGGAGCCCAATCCAGGTTTTCACGGGCACGCACGAATTTCCAACCTGGCACAGACAACAATGAGGTGGACTTTCAAGAGCTCTATGCAGAGTACATCGCTCCGATCGGCAACGGCCTGAAGATTCAAGCAGGAAAGATCAATACGTTGATCGGGTATGAGGGGATCAACAGTTGGGAAAACCCGAACTTTTCCCGGAGCTTCATGTTCGGTCTGAGCCAAGCCTTCACGACCACCGGTATCCGGTTTACCTATCCTCTCGCGTCATGGGGAACCGTGGCAGTTGGACTCGTCAATGGGTGGGACAACATCGAGGACAACAATAGGGGCAAAACGGTCGAGTGGAAAGTTGACCTGGTGCCCCACGAGAAGTTTGGCATCGCCTTCTTCGGGTCCTACGGAGCAGAACAGTCGAATGGAAATGCTATCTTTGGTAACGCAGCCACAGGTGTCTGTGTGAGCGGTACCACCGGGTGCGATCCGACGGCCAAGCGAATGGTGGTGGGCTCGATCATTACGATCAAGCCGACCAGCATGGATACCCTGATCCTCGAGCCCTATTACGGGAACGAGAGCAATGCCACTACGAATCCTGCTGTCCCATCCGGGAATGCCCGCTGGAACGGGCTCATCGCCTATCTCATCCATGACTTCAACGATCAACAGCAGCCCAATGCTTTCAGCCTGCGGATTCGAGGAGAAGTCTGGGAAGATAACGGTGGTGTCCGTAGCTGCGTCGGCGGCAATAACTTCAACGGCGGCACAAATGTTTGTGCTGGTCCGGCAGCCGCTGGTGGTTTTCTACCTCCTGTCGGTACCGGAGGGTTTAATAATGCAACGGGGATAGGACAACGTCAGACCCTTTGGGAAGGCACCTTTACGCTTCAATACAAGCCGGCTCCGTCACTCATCACGAGAGCGGAATTCCGGTACGACAAGTCAGACCAGAACGTCTTTCTGCGGGGCCATGAAGCAATTAACAATCAACAGACCATGGCATTCTCAGTCGTCTATCTGTTCTAAGCGCAGTGAGACTGAGGCTCGTTTGACGGAGACAGGTCGCTCCCTTCGTGGCTAATGCCACGAAGGGAGCAATCACGAGAAGAACCCTACCGGCCGTGCCTGCGCCGGGCACGGTTGGTGGTGATGGCGGGTTTGAAGGCGATGTTTTTGGCACAGCGAATTATGAGGGGCTGAGTTGGCGCGCGTCACTCTGGCGCAGGCAGAGCGCCATAGCCCGGTTCGACGAAGCAGAATTATGAGGCAGCCAGGAGGGCCGCCTAGAGTATTTCAACGAACGTATTGGCAACCTCGTCCTGAACTAAGGGATGAAAGGATACAAATATGTCATCGTATAGCAGTATCAGTATAAAAAAGATTCTGCCGGTCCTCCTGATCTGTCTGACCGTCATGTTGGTAGGAGGAATGGCTCTGTTCGTGCAAGACGTCGCTGCACAGGCTCCGGCGGCGGAGGCTGCGCCGGCCGAGCCGGCCGCGCCAAAGGCCGATTCGGGGGACACAGCCTGGATCCTCGCCTCCTCGGCGCTGGTCATGTTGATGACGCTACCGGGGTTGGCGCTCTTCTATGGAGGACTTACCAGGCAAAAGAATATCCTGAGTACGGTCTTGCATAGCTTTATCTGTCTCTGCCTAGGCAGTATCGCGTGGGTGGTGTTCGGGTACAGCCTCTCCTTCGGCCCCGATGTGGGAGGGGTGATTGGTAACCTTGATTGGTTTATGCTGAAGGGGGTAGGAGCCGATCCCCATTCGACCTATGGTCCGACGATTCCCCACATGTTATTCATGGTATTCCAACTCATGTTTGCCGCCATTACCCCGGCGCTGATCACGGGAGCTATTGCAGAACGCATTCGATTTTCCTCGATGTTGTGGTTTCTCGGCATCTGGTCCGCGGTCGTGTACTATCCTGTGGCCCATTGGGTGTGGGGTGGGGGATGGTTGGGGGCGATGGGCGCGTTAGACTTTGCCGGAGGCACGGTCGTGCACGTAACCTGTGGAATGGCTGCCCTCATTGCCTGCATTATGCTCGGAAAACGTAAAGGCTACCCAGGCACTCCTATGCCTCCTCATAACCTTCCCCTCACGTTGTTAGGGGCGGGCCTACTCTGGTTCGGCTGGTTTGGGTTCAACGCCGGCAGCTCGTTGGGCGCCAATGCGCAGGCTGTGAGTGCCTTCGTGGCCACCCACATCGCCGCCTCTGTTGCGACGGTGGTGTGGATGCTGATCGAGTGGGCGCATCGTGGGAAGCCCACCGCGCTCGGCGCGGCCAGCGGAACGATCGCCGGTCTGGCCACCATTACCCCTGTCGCTGGGTTTGTTTCCCTGGGTCCGGCGCTCATCGTTGGTCTCGTGGCCGGGGCTCTCTGCTATTTCGCCGTCAGCATCTTGAAGCCGGCCCTGGGTTTCGACGATTCGCTCGATGTCGTGGGGGTTCACGGTGTGGGTGGAGCGACCGGCTGTCTCCTGGGGGGGTTGTTTGCGTCGAAGGCCATGGGTTCCCCAGCCGACGGGCTGCTCTATGGAGGAGGCTTCACGCTGATGGGGGCTCAGATTACGATGGTGCTCGCGGTGGGGGCGTTTACAGCGATCGCCACCTTTATCATTCTCAAGATCATCGATGTAATAATTGGTCTGCGTGTGACGCAAGATGAAGAGCAAGATGGCTTGGATGTCAGTCAGCACGGTGAGAAGGCCTATCACGTGTAATAAATGGCCCATGATACAATCAGCGAAACAACCGTGTCGGCAATCCCCGCGGACGCTGTGTGAGCAGCGTCCGCGGGGGAGCCTGTAAAGGGGGGTATCGGCATGAAGATGATTGAGGCAGTGATTAAGCCGTTCAAGTTGGATGAAGTCAGGGATGCGTTGGTGGAAATAGGTATACAGGGCATGACGGTGACGGAAGTCAAGGGATTCGGACGCCAGAAGGGGAGTAAGGAAACCTACCGAGGCGCCGAATATACGACCGACTTCGTGCCCAAGATCAAGATCGAAGTGTACGTCGGAGATACCCTGGCGGCGCGTGTCATTGAAACCATTACGCGTGCCGCAAAGACCGGCACGGTCGGAGATGGGAAGATCTTCGTGTCGGATATCGCCAATGTGGTGCGGATCAGGACCGGTGAGATGGGGGAAAGCGCTCTGTGACCATGACGCCGAATAGTGGGGTGTCGTCTGAGCTGTTGCCTGGGGCGGAGACCACGCAGGTCTCCGCCCTAGCTTGGCACAGGCAGGCCATCAAGCAGCGGCTCTTGGACGGAGCCTCAGCTGCTGAGGTGATGGCAGCCCTGACTGAGTTCGTGGACGGGCTGGTGAGAGACCGGTATCGGAGCGCCATGAAGCAGGCCGGGGAGGAGGCGCAGGTTGCAGGGGCTCAGCATTGCTGCCTCGTCGCGCTAGGAGGCTATGGCCAGAGGGAGTTGGCTCCCTATTCCGACATCGATATCATGTTCCTCTACAGCGAGGAAGCGGGAGAGGCGGCGCCGGCGCTGTTCCGTGAAGTGCTGCACCACCTGTGGAATCTCGGATTCCAGGTCGGCCACAGTATGAGGACGACGCAAGATTGTGTCGAGCTGGCGGGGCAGGATCTCTCGATCCGTACCGCGATGATGACAGCCAGGTTTCTAGCCGGAAGCCCGAATCTGTTCCAGAAGTTCCATCGCCTCTATGCCAAGGAAGTTATTGGCCGTGGAGCCGGGCGCTTTATCGAGCAGAAGAAGGAAGAGCGGCAACGTGAGTATATAAAGTTTGGGCAGACGATCTATCTCTTGGAGCCCAATGTGAAGAAGAGCAAAGGAGGGCTACGAGATTTCCATCTGCTCCGGTGGGCCGGTATGGCCCGGTTCCAGGCCGCGACCCTACAAGATCTGGCGGATCGCAGTCTCCTCTCCAGGCAGGATTTTCTCTCAGTGACGGAGGCGCGTGATTTTCTGTGGCGTGTCCGGGCGTTTCTGCATGTTGGAGCCGGAAGGGCGCAGGAAATCCTGTCGTTCGATGAGCAGGTCAGGCTGGCTTCCCTGTACAAATTCGAGGATCGTCCCAACCTCCTGGGGGTAGAGCAGTTTATGCAGCAGTACTACCGGCACACGATGGGGCTCCATGAAACCTTGCTCCGCTTCTTAGACCGTTGCCAGGCCGTATCTGCGAAGCGCCGACCGTCTCGTTCCTTGCCTGCTGATCTAGTGGATGGCTATTTCTCAGTAGCCGGTCGGCATCTGACTGTTCCCTCTGAACTGCGGGCTCGAGTCCTGGATAGTCCAGACTTGCTCCTCCGACTGTTTGACATGGCGAGGTCTCGGCGCCTCAAGATCGACACGGATCTCGTAGACGAAATTCATAGCCACATGGACAGTGTGTCGAACGAGGCTTTCAGAACCCCTGAGGTCAGCCGGGTCTTTCTGAAGATCCTTGCAGGGACGGAAGCCGTGGCCGCGACGCTTAAAGCGATGCATGGCGCCCATCTGCTTGAGAAGCTCATCCCGGTCTTTGCCACGCTTCGAGGGCTGATGCAGTTCAACCAGTATCACAAGTATACGGTGGACGAGCATACTTTGTTGGCTGTGGCTAAGGCCGAAGCGCTTGCCATGGAACCGGGCATCATGGGAGAGGTCTATCAGGAGATCAGGCGAAAGGATCTCTTACACCTGGCGATTCTGTTGCACGATTTAGGGAAGGGACGGAAAGAGGACCATTGCGAAGTGGGCAAGGCGATTGCGGAGGAGACAGCGGCTCGACTTGGCTTCGACCTACAGGAGACCAGAACGCTAATGTTTCTCGTACATCGGCATCTGCTGATGTCGCACACGGCGTTCCGTCGCGACCCCTATGACGAGAATGTGCTCGTGCCCTTTGCCCAGGAGGTGGTCACACCGGAGGTGCTCCGCATGTTGTTGATCTTGACTGCGGCAGATATTGCGGCAGTGGGGCCTGGCGTGTTGACGAAGTGGAAGGAGTCCTTGCTGGTCGAACTCTTTCTGCGCACGCTTCGAACGATATCCGGTGAGCAGGACGATAAGATGGCTGGTCCAAACAGTCTCAAGCGTCTGACCCGCGAGGTGGCGCAAGAATTTAAGACCTTAGTGGTCGGGGGGCTCAGCTGGATCGAATCGCAACTGGACCGGTTCCCCTTACGCTATCTGCACGGCACGCCTCCGAAGCGGATCGCCGCTCATCTGGAGGCGATCGCGAGGTTGCAGGCAGGGGATGTGCTGGTCGAGAGGATCTTCAACGAGGAACTCGACACATGCGAATTCACGGTGATCACCCACGATACGCTTACCCCTGGCATCTTTTCAAAAACGGCTGGTGTGATGGCGGCCCAGGGGCTTGAGATTCTCGATGCGCAGATTGTCACTCGAAACGACGGAATTGTCGTCAATACCTTCCAGGCCTCCGATCCTGATTTTTCCGGCGCCCCTCCGGTTGAGCGCCTAGAGGACACAGCTGAGACGATCGTTCGGGTATTGACGGGAGAGGAGTCGGTCGAGCAGTTGAGAAGCAGGAAGATCAGACTCTCTTCCGCGAGCCCGGTGTCTGCCGAACGTCATGCGAGCGAGGTGCTGATCGATAACAAAATCAGCGACCGGTTCACGGTCATTGATGTGTTTGCCGCCGATACGCAGGGACTGTTGTATGTCATTACCGATGCCATCTTCCGGCTTGGTCTGTCGGTCCAATCGGCTCGGATTTCGACCAGACTGGATGATGACATCCAACAGTCCCTGCGCACCGGCGGCAGGCATGAGGTCGTCGACGTGTTTTACGTGACGGACCAGCATGGAGGGAAGATCGAGGACCAGGCTCGGCTGGAGGCGATCTGCTCGACCATCAAGCAGGATATCGATCTGTTCATGGGCCAGCAAGCCGGTGCGCCGGAAAGCGTTTCTTTAGGATCTGCGTTATAAGTCGGATGTGACGAAAGAGGAGGAGTGGAATGAATCCCCGCGAGGTATTGGAGTTTGCGAAGAAGCATAAAGTCCAGATGGTGGACTTGAAGTTTGTGGACCTGATCGGCACCTGGCAGCATTTCTCGATTCCCGTGGAAGAGCTGACTGAAGAGCTGTTCAAGGATGGGTCCGGGTTGGACGGTTCGTCGATCCGGGGCTGGAAAGCGATCAACGACAGCGATCTGCTGATGATCCCTGATTCGTCCGCGGTCTGTATCGATCCGTTCTGTGCAGTTCCGACACTGAGCCTCGTCGGCAACGTTGTCGATCCGATTACGCGCGAGCCCTATGATCGTGATTCTCGGTTTGTGGCGCAGAAGGCGGAAAAATATCTCCAGAGCACCAAGATCGGCGATACCTCCTACTGGGGGCCGGAGGCGGAGTTCTTTCTCTTCGATCATGTTCGGTACGATCAGACGGGCAATAGCGGTTATTACTTCATCGATTCGGAAGAAGGAGCCTGGAACATCGGGCAGGAAGGCCACAACTTAGGCGGGAAAATCCGCCACAAGGAAGGCTACTTTCCGGTCCCGCCGACTGATACGCAACAGGATATCCGCAGTGAGATGGTCCTGGAGATGCAAAAGGTGGGGATTTACGTTGAGAAACATCACCACGAGACGGCGACGGCGGGCCAGGCGGAAATCGATATCCGATTTGGCTCGCTGGTCAAAACAGCAGACCAATTGATGATGTACAAGTATATCGTCAAGAATGTAGCCCGCCGGCATGGCAAAACCGCGACCTTCATGCCCAAGCCGATCTTTGGGGACAACGGCACCGGCATGCATACGCATCAGAGCATCTGGAAAGATGGGAAGCCCTTGTTTGCGGGGAAGGAATATGCCGGCATCTCGCAACTCTGTCTCTATTATATCGGCGGCATCTTGAAACATGCCCCGGCCTTGGCGGCATTCACGAATCCGACGACAAATTCCTACAAACGGCTGACCCCCGGCTTCGAGGCGCCGGTCCTGCTGGCCTACTCCAGCCGGAATCGGTCGGCGGGCATCCGGATTCCAATGTACTCACCGAGCCCGAAAGCCAAGCGGATTGAGGTGCGCTTTCCCGACCCGACGGCGAATCCCTACCTCGCATTTTCCGCCATGCTCATGGCAGGGTTGGACGGGATCGAGAATAAAATTAATCCTGGTGAACCGGCCGAAAAGGATCTGTACGATCTCGAGCCGGAGGAAGCGGCGGCGATCCGCACGATGCCGGGCAGTCTCGATGAAGCGTTACGCAACCTCGAGCAGGACCATCAGTTTCTACTCAAGGGAGGGGTCTTCAGCAAGGACTTGATCGAAGCCTGGATCAGCTACAAACGTAAGAGGGAAGTCGATCCCATGCGGTTGCGGCCTCATCCGTACGAATATGTCCTGTATTACGACGTGTAGGTAAGGTTCTCGACATAAGGCACACGAGGCAATGGCGTCCACCTCTCGCGACTGGGAGGCGGACGCCATTGTGTTTCACGCCCGTGCAGCGAGGCGACCACGTAGTGTCTCGCCGCTCTCAACTTGGTCTGGATTGAATAAAGACGTTCATGCGCCGCGACACGAGGATGGGCGATATCTCTTCAAGCCGAACAGTCACAGAAAGTACTCCCGCCATTCTATTTTTACAGTAGAGAAAATACTAGATAGTTGGTGGCAAGGTCTAACCCCGTTTCTTGCGCAACTCATCGTCCAAACGTGATGTCAGTATGGCCATGTCTTGGATGATTTAGTTTTCTCAAATCACGGCATAGACATGTGAACAAGCGTTGTGATTCAATTTGCTCAGTTAGAGAATATTGACATGCCTATGGACCGGATTGAAATAAACTATCGAGCCCTCTTGGCTGTCGCTGTTGTGCTCAATTCGCAGCGGGATACGCACAGCCTCTGGGAAGCGATTACAGCCGAGATTACAAAGGTCATTCCGTGGGCACGGGCGTCTGTCACCCAGTACGATCGCGAGGCCGATGGGTTCAGGTTTTATGTCATGGCCACGACGATGGCGCAGGTGGTGCTCCAACGCGATGCCATTGTTCCACATATTGGGAGCGGTATGGGTTGGGTGTACGATCATAAAGCTCCACACATCCGTTCTGACTTGAAGCGGGATCAAGTCTTCCTTGAAGACCAATGGTACGTTCAAGAAGGCCTCGGACGAATGATCAATCTGCCTCTTCTCGTGAAAGACAGATGTCTCGGCGTTCTCAATATCGGCAGTATGGAGTCGGGCGCTCCCGATCCAGGAGATCTCGAGTTCTTGACGCAAGTGGCCATGCAGATCGCCTCTGCGATCGATCATGTCCAAGCGTACGAACAGATCGATCGACTGCGAGACCAGCTCGCCAAGGAAAACAGCTACCTCACCGAAGAGCTGAGGCTTATGAAGAACGCAGGCTCATTGGTGGGGCAGAGTCTTGCCTTTCAGCATGTGATAGGCCTTGC
>JBDSDL010000054.1:0-9524 GCA_039920585.1 Nitrospiraceae bacterium
AGGAATAGCATGGAAGGAGACTGGCTCACATTCATGCGAACCGGATCTCCACATAGACATCGCGGGCTCCGTCGTTTCTAATCCAGCCTCTCCGGCTACACCCTGTGAGGAACTTCGGGCCATTAGCTGACTCAACCGCAATGCCCCGGAGGCCGCCTACGCGAAATGACTTGTGGACTGTTAACAGATTCCTTTCACTGGCCCTGCCTGCCGGTTGCCAGGCAAGCACGGGGGAGTGCGCATCGTTCCCACTTCAATCCCGGGCCTGTTTCTCCAAGGGCTGTGTGTTGATCACACCCTGACCTTGCGCGGCTGTTTCCGAATTCTGCTGTTGAAACGTTTTCGGATCCTTCTTCGGTCCGTCGTTCATGGAATCACTGACGCAGGCCTGTGCTGATGAGCCGGTTTGGATGTGTTATTTCATGCCTTTCTGAGAGCCTTGATCAGAAATGTCTTTGTCAGATTTCACCATGCTCTCCTTCTTGAGATCTTCTGCAGCGATCGCTGCTCCACCCCCCTGAGTCTTTTCGACGTTTTGTTCCAACTCTTGTAAGGTAACGGGCTGAGATTTCTCCTTTTTCATGCCCACTAATTCGTCACCCCGTGTACCAGGGCCACTGTTGCCCGGGCTCACGGTTCCTCCATCTCGCTGAACCTCCTTTGGCACATTGTCTTTAGGATTATCCGATGTCCCAGGCTGAACACCAAGAATCTCAGCCATGGCTCCCGTGGCCAGCAACACGCTCAAACACGCGACACCGCTCAATATGTGTACCCTGTTCATCACACACCTCCTTTGAAGCAGAAAAATCCCTGCACCATGCATCGAATGCTCGGACAGTGAGAAGTCCTGCGTTGGCACATAACATTTTCTACACAGACCAACGCTAACATCTGCAGGATGTATAGACTGGTCAATAGTGCACACAGGTACTGATTGTCTGGGGCATTAACTCTGACCTAGCGCTTCGATCTTCATCCTTTACTGACAGCTGGCGATCGCTGGCAAGCTACGGAAGAACGTATGAGTAGAACGAGAATGCTGTGTGGTGAGCGGTGCGTGTTGGTGCGCCAGAGTTGGGTACGTGCCAGCAGACTGTTACAGAATCCTGCTAGTCGTGGAGGACGATATTGAGGAGTGAGCTGTGCACGTACAACCCGCCGTTATAGTCAATGAAACCAAGTTTGCGGAACTTATTCATGAAGAAGCTAACGCGGGAGCGTGTGGTGCCGATCATTTCGGCGAGCGTTTCTTGACTGACCTTCGCGATCACCGGTTCCGGCTTGCCTTCTTTCCCAAAGTGGGCAAGCAGCAGGAGTGCCCGCGCCAGCCGCTTCTCGCTGGAATTGAAGAGTTGATCCACCAAATCCTCTTGGATGCGGATCGAGTGAGACAGCAGATAGGACATAAACAGCTCGGCGAACGTGGGCTCCTCGTGCAGCACACGGATCATGGCGTCTTTGTCGATACGCACGATACTGGAGTTTTCCAGCGCAGTCGCCGTCGACATCCGAACAGTCTGTCCGGCGAGGCAGGATTCCCCAAAAAAGCTGCCCTGTTCCAGAATCGCGACGATGGCTTCCTTGCCCTGCTGCGAGACCACGGTCAATTTGACCTTGCCTTCTTGGATAAAGAATACGGCCTCCGCCGCATCCCCTTGCGAAAAGAGAACCTGCTTCTTGGAGGACGTGGGACTCGTTCCACCTCTTCCGATTTTGGTGAGGAACGTCTGGGGGTTAAACGGCGTGGTTCGTTTGCGTGGCAAGGGCTTCCTCTACATCAACGCACTCCATTCCAAACAACACGATGTTCACCAACAGTACGCCTACACCAGTACTCGCGCAAATTCTTCTTTGATGATCCGATAGCAATCGCAGGAAGACGCTTCAAGTCCCTTCCAGTCGAGTACGGTGATCTGGTTGCGACTGTGCTTGATCAGGCCAACTTTCTCGAGTGCTCCCGTGACAATGTTCACTCTGGCACGGCTCACGCCTAACATTCTCGATAGGAACTCCTGCGTGAAGGCAAACACATCCACATTCGTTCGGCTATGCATCATGAGCAGCCATCGGGCATATCGCTCTTGTGCTGAGTGTAAGCTGTTGCATCCCCCTGAAAGAGCGATTTGCATGAGAAGAGCGTGGGTGTAGCGACGCAGGATGGCGTCGAAGAATTCATCATTTTTCGCCGCCTCTTTAAAATCTTTGGCACTCATCCGCCGGGCCTTACCGGAAACCTGCGTGATCCCACGGGCTATCGCCACATCTACTCCCAAAAAGGCCGGAATCCCAAGCACACCTTCATTCCCCACAGTAGCAATTTCGATGGTCTCTCCGTTCTCCATCTCCGTCATCATGGAAATGACACAGGTCAGCGGGAAATACACCGAGGTGATGGCCGCCCCGGGGTGATACAGAATCTCTTCCACTGAAAGTGAGACGAGTTGCGTTTTGGCGGAAAGCCGCTCCCTGCTTGCCCCTGGTAATGCAGCCAGCAGTCTATTGGCGGACGCATCAACCACCTCACCCTTAGACAAAACCATCTCCGTTGTGGAGGCACCTACAAGGCATTGTGCCGCTATTCGCAATCTGATGCGAGAAACTCTTGGAAGTATCCATAGCCCATATGATGAGCATGAGCCGCTCCCGGGCGCGACGCGTATGCTACAAAAACAGGCGCTCGCTGTCTGTCATCTAGGTGACACTCCAGGAGGCGATCACGAGGACAGTTCTTGAGGAGGCGCATATGCGCTGAGCGAGCCCCACGCTCTCACCTCACAGAGCTTTTATTTCTTCTGGGAGAGGGTGTCCTTGTTATCTTGACTTGTGGTTCTTTCAATCACGCACTCACCGTTGTCACACACCTTCGCTTTTGCTTGCTGTCTCTCCGCACAAGACATCTTATCCTCCTGGCTAATGGCATGACCGAGGCATTGCTTCAGCTGTTCCTGAGCTGCCTTGAGACAGTCTACGCAAGGGTTTTGTGCGTAGACTGGAACGCCAAGCAACAGGATTGAGAACAACGCAAACGCGAGTGTGCCGTTCATAGCAATACCTCCTGTACTACGTACCGATGACACATTCACAGCGTGCCGAGGAATTCCGCGCGCTGATTCCTTGGAATATCGATGAACGTGTCTCCTGGCATCAGCCACGATCAACTACCTTCATGGCTGCTTGAATTTCTGCGAGGGCGCTCAACTCTTGTGTCATGTCTAGCCTCTGGGATTGTGCGAGATCCCGGGCACAGAACTGCAGAAGAGGGATCAGCATGCAGCACTCATCCCGCAGATGTTGATCGAAAGTGAATCGCCGCAGGTTGGGCTCGACCATCTGACGAGCTTTGTATGCATACAGGGGATCGGTATGAGAGAGCCGGCAAAGCGTCTCCACGTCCTCCTCCAGCGAGGCCCTATGTCGTGTGATCAGCGCCAAAAGGAAGTCCAGCCGCAGACGGCTTTCAGTCCATTGGGTAGCGATGTGTGCGTCGAGAGACGAATTGGGCACAACCGCCCTACGGATCATGCCGTTGGTGGCATAATTCCATTGCCCCAGCCATTCACGAGCGATCTCGAGTGAACAATAGATCACGGCGACGCCGGTAACAGTGCCCAACAATAAGAAGAGAAGGGAGGCCATGTCCAGATTCTGCATAGTAGCCGGTCCGTGACCGCTGTCCTTCACTCATCAGAGTGTCCGGTCAAATTCCTGCGAACAGCACAATTTCGACGCGTCGGTTCAGTTGCCGACCGACTTCAGTCTCATTGCTCGCGATCGGACGGATGTCCCCATACCATTCGACAATAAAGCTCAGCGGATCCACTCCGTCCCCCTTCAGCACCCGTACCGTTTGAGTTGCACGGGCTTTGGATAAGGCCAACCTCTCGAAATACTGGTTGGAGCCATCAGAGGCCGAGGCCTTGTCGGCGTGCCCAACCACTCGGATTTCCTTGAATGCGGCCGTCTTAAAGAGCATTCCCAACTGCTTCAACACGTCGATAGCATCCGGCTTGATCTCATGACTCCGGCATCGAAGAGCAGTCGTTCAGCAATCACGACGGTAAGATGGTCGCTGGTCCGTTGCATCCTGACGTCACCATCGCGCAATGCTGTGTGAAACACCCGCTCCAACTCATTCTGCATCTGCCTTAGCCGTTGCTCAGCACTGTCTGCACACCAGATAACCAAAGCAAGGCTCATCACGACACTTGCAAGGAACGTTACGGTCTGCATGGTTTCTCCCATCCTGTTCTTACGCGTGTCACCGAACCGGTCGTGCACCGACACATCCAGGACAACCCCCGATCATATCCAGCCACATCGCCTTGACCATGGCTGGGCGAGGGCGGAGGTCGATCATCGTTTCGTGGGTCGTATAGTGGGTGCCTTGTAGGCGAACGTTACGACGCCGAGCATGAGTGTAATGATGAGCGTAATGCCGAGAATCGCTATGGTTTCCATGGTTATATCCTTCGCATGAAGTCGCACCGTCACCGTTCATCTGTGGTTCCGCACTCCGCCGTCAGCCGGTCTTCTCGCAGGACAGCCGCTCACGCTCTCGATGCATGGCGGTGCGCCCGGCCTCGACCGCTTCGGTCAAAACCATCTTTTTCTCTTGGACGAACTCGTGTCCCTTGTCCACCGCCTGGTCCATGAGATCGGTGGCCTTTTCGGCCAGCTCATGGACATGTTCCTCGGCTCGCTGGGCATACCCGCGCACCTGCTCTCGTGATTCACGACCCGACTGCGGCGCCAGCAACAGCGCCACCGCCGCGCCTGCCAACCCTCCAGTCACAAATGCCAATCCCACCGCTCCCAGTGAACACCCACTGTCATTTCCCATTGACCGTCCCTCCTTCTCGCTGAATGTGTGTCTTGACGATGCTCGTCGTGGCCCTGAACCCCGCCACTATGCTGGCCAGGTTGACCAGGAACGATCGGCTCGTACCCTGCACAGTCTCATGAACCCGTTGCACGGTGTCGCCCACTGTCCCTGCCGCATGCAGCAGCACCGCCGCATGCTCGACCCCACCCCGCGCATGCTCCACGAGCATGTTCAGATTCTCCGTCGTCGCCCGCATCTCTTTGAGCAACAAGGGCAGCTCGGCGTTCAGGCGGACCAATAGGTATTCCGATTCCTCCACCGGTTTCCTGAGTTGTATCAACAGAGGAACCAGCAAGCCGACCAGTACCGCCAACGCTCCTGCCCCCACACAGAGGGCAATCTCGACAACCATACATACTCCTCTTCCGCTATCAGACTCCCGCTAGACCAACAGGTTTTCCGAATGCGTCTTATCGAAGGATCCCGAAATCCCAGAGGACGACAATTAACGTGACCGGAACTCCCAGCAGCCAGAGAATGAACCCTTTTCCCATGATGGCCTCTCCTTTCCGACCTCGCTACCGACCAGGATTATGAGCATGCGCTTACGGGCCTAACTCTTTCAGGAGGCTGGCCAGATCCTCCGCATGCTCTTCTTCTTGCGCAAGGATCCCCTCTAAGACTTTCCGCGTCGTGGGATCATCTGTGCCGACATAGGTAATCATTTCACGATAGCTGTCGATCGCAATCCTTTCGGCAATCAGGTCTTCCGTAATCATCTCCACCAATGACGCGCCTTCGACATACTCCGAGTGGCTCCGGCTCAGCAACCCTTCCGGGGACAGATTCGGTTCCCCCCCCAGTTGGACGATGCGTTCGGCCAATTGATCAGCATGGACTTGTTCCTCAGTAGCGTGCTGGAGAAACTCGCCTTTCACGCTGAGTGAACTGAGCCCGGTGGCCATAAAGTAATGGCGCTTATAGCGCAGGACGCACACGATTTCTGTGGCGAGGGCTTCATTGAGCAGCGTGATCACCGTCTCCGCTTTGGCCTTGTACCCTTCGGTCATCGCGCCGTCCTCAATCCCTTGGCGTGCCCGAGCCCGGAGCGTCTTGACATCAGTCAGACCGATAGCTTCTTTGATGATGCCTTCCTGTCGGGGGGTGCGAGGCGCTATTGTTCCAGCTTGTACCGGTGTAGAAGTCGTTGCTTTCACGATGTCCTCCTGTCGGGGGGATGCCCCGGTTTCTATTGTGTTGATCGCAGATCGCCCAAGGCGTTCCTCTTAACCTCAGGCTGCTTTCACCAATGCAGGCGCGGCGAGCTGTAGCCGCTTCTCCACGGCCTTCCACGCGATGTTGGCAAAGAACGCCTCGATGTAGGACGCTCGCTCTGCAGGTTTGTAATCAAGCAGATACGCGTGTTCCCACACATCCATGACGAGGAGCGGAATGAACCCCGCCACATGCCCATGTTCATGGAGACTGATCCAGTGATTGGAAAGACGGCGGCTCGCTGGATTCAGGGAGCACACCGCCCAACCCACGCCGCGCATCTTCCCCACGCTGGAAAAATCCAATTTCCACATGTCGTAGGTGCCGAAACTATCTTCCACAGCTTTCAGAAATGCCGAGCCTCGATCGGGCTTCGTGGCTCCGCCTTTCTGGACATTCTCAAAGTAATATTCGTGCAAGACCATTCCGTTGTATTCAAACCCTAAGCGGCGTGTCAGCTCCGAATAGGCTGGCATTTCCTCATGATCAATCCGTCCATCTTTGAGCATCTCGCCAATCTGGGTCGTGAGCTGGTTCGTGGCCTGCACATATCCCTCATAGAGCTTCAGATGCATCTCGATCGTGCGGTCAGAAATTCCGACCAGCCCGTGTAAGTCGAATAGCTTGACGTTGTAGGACTCTCCCATTTTCATGTGCCATCTCCTGTGTCCGTGTGATTGTTCAGCATGTCTACCGCCATTTTTGTATATGCGGCCCTCTGTCGTCGGTCGGTGTAAACCGCTTTTCCCTCAGCACATTAAAGAACGCGGAGAAAGGCCACCAGATCCTGTTTCTCTTCCGCCGTCAACTGGGTCCCTAGCACGAGGTTGAAGAACTCGACGGTATCTTCCAACGTCAGCAATCGCCCATCATGCAGGTAGGGAGGCGAATCCTTGATACCCCGTAAGGGAAACGTCTTGATGGGACCGTCCGCACTCGCCATGCGTCCATTGATCATCCGCGGGGTGTAAAAGCGCTCTACTTTCAGATTGTGCATGGAATTGTCCGTGTAATACGGCGCCTGATGGCACCCCGCGCAGGTCGCTTTGCCGAAAAATAGGATCTGTCCCCGCTTTTCCGATGCGGTAGCCTTTTGAGGATTTACCTTGCCGTCAATGCCCAACTTGGGTGCAGGGGGGAAGTCCAGGAGTTCCTGGAACTCTGCCATAAAATGCACCTGGCTCCCCCGTTCGAGAATGTTGGCCCCTTTCTTGGTCCCGATCACATGATCACCATCAAAATACGCGCCGCGCTGCTCAAACTCCGTGAAATCCTCCACGCTCTTGAGTGCCCGCTGCGAGCCGAAGAGCCGCTGGATGTTGAGGCCACGTAACGTGGGCGTATCGATTCGATGACGGAACTCCTGCGGTCGGACGTCTCCTGCCAGGTGGGTACTAGCATTCGTATGGCCGTTCGCATGACACTCGAAGCAGGTAACGCCTCGGCTTGGACGCACGGTACGACGGTCCTCCGTCTGATTGAACTGCTGCTGCGGGAACGTCGTGACGAGCAGTCGCAACCCCTCGAGCTGTTTCGGATTGAGAATCCCGTTGAAGAATTCGTAATAGTTGTCGAGGGTCACGAGTTTGCCCTGGGACACGTCACCGAGGTCTGGCCGAGTCGTCAGGTAGAGGGGGGGCGGGAACTCCGGTAAAAAATGGGCCGGCAGGTCGAAGTCCAGATCGAAGCGAGAGAGATCACGGCCCTCCTGCTTCTGCATCTCCTCAATGTGGAACGTGGGGAATAACATTCCGCCTTCCGGGTGATTGGGATGCGGCAACGGAAAGAAGCCCGCCGGAAACACATCCTTCTCTCGAATCTCTTCGGGGCTCATGGCCTGAAGTTTGTCCCAGGTCAATCCATGAGGCAGTGTGACTCGTATCCCTTCCTGGAGAGGCTTACCGCGGGACATCGTGGCACTCTTGGCCGAATGGTTGGCGAGGTCGTACCGCACCTTGAGCAACTCCATCTGCCGCGTCATGACCGCAGGCTTTGCAGCTGTCATGCGCGCGATGACGTCAGCCATGTCCTCCTTGAGATCAACGGGCGCATAGCTCGTCCCCTTCTGTGGTGCGGCTTCCGCGTTCGTGGTCTTTTCTGCGGACTTGCCCGATACGGTCACCGGTGCCGCGGTGAGCATGACCCCAACAACCAACGCGGTGCAGAGTGTGATGAGATAGTGAGTCTTCATGATTCCCCTTCTCGGCCGGTTCCGGCCTCACAGTGTACGGCGTATGCCCAACCTAACAATTCCATCCTGTGCAGTCTGGTCACAATCGCTCAGATACTGAGAGTATTTTCTCCAAATCCCTGCCGTCTGGTCGATTTGAAGTCGGCCGGCATTTCCTCATGATCCACTTTGCCATGTCTCCCTTTACGTGCCTTTTCGCTATTCTTGCACTCGTTGGATCCGATCGTCTGTGGCGGGATGTGACGCGAAGAAACCTCCGGCCCCCGCACCTTCGGCCTGCATGAGCCACGTCAGCGTAGTCGCCATGACCCGTTTGCCATCGCGTCCGGTACGCAGGAGGAGGTCGGCCCCATGGCGATCGGCCGCGTATTCCGCGTCGCGCCCGTAGGGTCGCGCAAGCAGTAGATCTCCGGCCATCGGCACCAGCCCTGCGCCCGGCACACCGAACGCGCTGAGCAGGACGGCGGCAATATTCGTCCCAGTCCCGATGGTCTTCAACTTGGTCACGTGTCCGAGATCCGCATGCGCGACCTCATGCGCGAGCACGCCCGCGAGCTGCACATCATTCGCCTTCGTAAGAAGTCCGGTCGTCACATAAAATTCGCCGCCACCCGCATTGGCGGCATTGATGTGGGGATCATCCATCAGCCCGATGCGGACCTGATCCAGCGGGATCGGATGATTCATCTTTTGCAGTAACGGTGTCATCACCGTTTTCAGGCGCTCGGCTTGTTGTGGATCTATTTGTCGCCCCTCGGGCGCCGACTGCCGGCCAGAGGTCGGCGTCTGCGAGGTGCCCATCGCGCACCCTACCAGCCCAAGAGCCAGGCAAAGCGCAGAGGCAACGGGGCGCCATGAGATGGAGGGTTGGTTCAGAGGCATGGTCGTGCTTTTCCGCTTGCCTTAGGTCTTCTCCTTCACGATGAGATCGTTCTTCACGGATTTCACGCCTGGGACTTGTCGTGTCGTCCAGGACGCTTGGGCACTGGTTGTCATGTCCGGAACCTCACCAGTCAAGGAGACGACCCCCGCATTGGTATGAACATTGATATCGGCATCCTTGAGACGCGAGTCCTTCATCTGAGTCGAATCCTTCGCAATGTGCTCCTTGACACGTGCCGTAATGGCCTCATCTTTCACCTCCTCCGCCTCGCGTACTGAAGGGAGAACCACCTCTAGGTCATTCCTCACCGTCTTGACGCCATCGAGCCCTGCGGTGATCCCCTCTGCCGC
>JBDSDL010000055.1:0-7842 GCA_039920585.1 Nitrospiraceae bacterium
TGGCCCACCCATCACGATCAACAGATCGCCCGCATCCTTCGGCAGTCCGTCTTGTGGCACGAGATAGCGCTTCAGGCTCACGCTGCGTTCAGTCAGCGCTGTCGCGAAGGCTCCGGGCCCTTCAAAGGAAACGTGTTTCAGGCAGACTGCGCGCATCAGAAGTCGTGGAATGACCGTGAATGAGAAGTATTTGTACCCTATCGCGCTTCACGATTGAAACATACACGGTCGCAGTATTGACAGCAAGGGTTGACTGATGAGAAAGGGGCTAGGTCTGGGGCAAAACTATGCAGCGGCAATTTAACAGGACGCGGGTGGTGGATCAGATGGATTGAAGAGGTCCCGGGCGTCATTTGTTAAGAATGTATCCGAGAAGCACTGATTAAAATTTTGTGCGTCACCTTCGGCACAAGGCAGTAGTCGAACGCCACGTCAGGGTTCGCGCGCGAGGTCACGAAAGCGGCAGGGCTTTCAAAGTGAACATGTTTCAGTCGCACGGCGCGCATTGACACTTTCAAGGCCATCGAAATACGCATTGACTGCGGCATTGTTGAAAGAAACCCGATGGGGTGCGTACTTCAAGTTGAGGTATCTCGCGGGAAAAGAAATAGTGTTCGGGAGCCAATTCGCTCTCCACTGGAAAAATTGCCGAAGGTCGTGATGGACGGCTGCTTTTCTAGGATTTATACTAGAAGAGCTTGAGGAAGTCGTGGGCAAAGGCCGCAGCGAGTGAAGGCCTGAGGCGTACCTTCTGGGGTACGTTGAGGGTCTGAACGATGCGAGAACGAAGCTGGCGGGCTTTTTCAACAGCCTGTTAGGCGGAGGACACATGTCATTCCCGACTGAACAACACCAACAGATCCAGCTTGAGCTGGAGGGGTTGAAACGAACGCTGGAGTGGACGGAGATTCAGCGAGAGCAGCTCTTGGATCGCTTGGACCTGCTTCGGCTCGACAACGCCCGTCTGCAGGACCGCGTGGAGGAGTTGGAACGTCAGGTGGATGGGCTTAAGCAGCAACAGCCATTATTCTAGCAGGATGCTGAAAACGCCCGCCAGCGGCGTTCTCAGCTCATCGAAATCCTCAACGTACCCCAGAGGGTACGCCTCCGGTTTCGACTCGCCTGTGGCCTTGCTGGACGGACGTTTTGAGCATCCTGCTCGGATTTTCCTGACGTGCAACACGTGCAGACCATTGCAGGTTTGCTGAACAGAAATGGTTTCCCAAAGCCCATCATGATCGTTCTGGGTTCGCGAGCAGTCATATTATGAAGTACCACGTTGCGAACATTGAAGACTTGCGTTGGCTGCTGGGCCATACCGGCGGGTTTCGCGGCGGCTATGTGACGGATGTGCAGGTGTCGAAGCGACGGCTGTTGGATGAAGCATCGGGCCGCGATGTGCCGGCGGGGACCACGGTCACAGTCGTGATTCGCTATCGTATTCGCCAGATGGCTCGCGTCGCAAAACTCACGATGACCGGCGTGACGGATTTTTCGATGTTTGAACAGGAAGGAGCCGATTGCTCGACGCTGGGGGTGATCCAAGCGGAGTTGACCGACGGGAGACTGCGCTTCTGGTTCGATCCGCAGGGCGAACTCTATGTGGTGTGCGAAGAAGCGCAGTTGGAGGAAGTGGCGGCGCCGAGCCTCGAACCCCTGTCGCTGGAGCAGGTGGCTCAATGGATCTTTCAAAGTGAGATGCCGGATTGGCCGACGGTGACATGGCTCTTGGCCGAGCTAGACGTGGCGGGTGTTCCCTGCACCTGGCGGGCCACGACTTCGTCAACCGGGCGTCATCCTTCCATTCAGTGGGAAGGTGATCTGCTTCCGGCGTCAATGCAGGGAACAATGAACGCCACAGGGGTTCACTGTATTTTGTACGGGCCGCTCGATGGGCCAGGGTTCGGCCTGGTGCTGCGCGTCCGTGGGGTGCAGGATCGCCGCACGGGTCAAGTGCTTTCGCTCCTGGCCGACTTGATCGCTCAACGGTTCTCCGGCCAGTGCTTAGTGGGCAATACGATTATTCCAGGTGGGGAATGGCAGAACTGGAAGTCATTCGAGCAGCATCGCGAGGCTGATGCATAGGGCGTAAAGGCGAGGCGGAAGAGGGCTGTTATTTGGTTTGTTTTGTTGAACCAGGCTAGCCCAAGGCTTGTCCGCTGGTCTGTTCCGACAGACGGGCGCCGGTGATGTGTGCGTAGGCTGCGGCGACGTTGCCATTTTTCACGCCGTTGATGTGTGTCTTGCCGTTCATGTTCTTCTCGTTCACACATTCCACCAAGGCCCAGAGCCGCAACGGATTCACATTCTGCTTCCGGGCGACGTGCAGCGGCGTTCCATCCAGCACGGTCTGGAGTGCCAGATCCGTGCGCCACCCTAAGTGCTTCGTGAGAGGGGACAGCACTCTCTCCACGGCGGCGATGATCTTATTGTCGTTGGCGAAGTGATTCAGCATGATGATCCGACCGCCGGGCCGGCAGACACGGATCATTTCGCTGACCACCTTGCGGTAGTCGGGGACAGCAGTCACAACGTAGGCCGCGACGACGGTGTCAAAACTATCGTCTTTGAATTCCATCTCGCCGGCATCCATTCGATGCAATTGCACATGGCTCATCCGGTGTTCTTCCGATTTCTGCTTCGCTTGATCCAGCATACCCTCGGAAAAATCGATACCGACGATTTGGCAATGGCGGGGGTACATCGGCAGGGCCAAGCCTGTTCCGACTCCCACTTCAAGGATTTTTTCATGGGGCTGAACGTTCAAATTCTGAATGATCGACTGGCGCCCTTCGTGAAATACTTTTCCGAAAATCCAATCGTAGATCTTGGCGTATGACGTATAGACGCGCTCGATCTTCGCTAAATCCATATCACCTCCGACTCCACATGATAATTGGCAACTTGCGATCCTCGACACGCGAGGGATGAGCCCACTGCCGCAACGACAGATTGGAAAAATTTGTGCGGCGGAGCACCTGAGTGGAGCGAGGGGACCCGCCTGAACAGCACGTGAGGCTACTCTAGCCAACTCGCTGCGACGAGTCAACAGATTATCTCGGTCCCGTCCCTTGATTCACCTACGGCCCCTATGGGATAGGTACAAACATGATCTTCGCTGGTTTCTTCGCCGGTGCGTTGTGTCTCGGCCTGATTCTCGGAGACTGGTTTTACTTTATGCGTCTCACGCCGGATGCGAGCCGGTACGGATGCGGAATTGCCCGCACGCACGATCGATTCACGCATACGACCATGAAGCAACTGGCCGACCGGTTCGATGCCGGCGGTTTCTTGACATTGCCGCATGGCACTGCCCGGCTGTACCAGGATCTGAACCAGATTGTGATTCGCCAGAAATATCGGCTGTTCGCCCTGGGCTTCCGAACCCTGTGGCCGTTGAAAGGGTTGATCTCCCTGTCTCCGGAAGGCGATGCGCTCGCGGTGCTCTGCCGAAAGCTCACTCCCTGGTCCTCGGCACTTCTCACCGGTATCTGGTTTGCCGTGGTAGCTGTGGGTACGGTGGGGGCTGTGGTCTCGTTGTTCATCGAGGGAGAAATGACGGCATCCGGTGGAGTGGTGTTGGCGTTCGGGATTATAGGGTTGGGAGTTGTTTTTTTACTCTCCGGATCCATTACGGTCGTATTTGCGTATCGGCTGGAGAATGCCCGGCTTACGATGGTGTATCAAGAACTCCGGGAGGTGCTCGAAGGAGCTAGATTGCCGTCCTGAATGAGCAGGTTGTGGAAATCTTCTGCGGGCATGCCGGAACTTCACGAGTCTGCGCATTTTGAACAACTGGAGTACGCCCCGCAGGATGCTCAAAAAGGCCGTCCAGCAAGGCCGCAGCGAGTGAAGACCGGAGGCGTAACCTTCTCACCCGCCCAACCCCGAGCTGCCGAACAGCTCATTTCCATGTGAGGCACGTTGAGGATCTGAACGATGCGAGAACGATGCTCAGGGAAAGGCGCGTCTTGGCGCGCCGGGGGTGGGTGAGAAGGGCGACTTTTTCAGCATCCTGCTAGAGATACAGACTCAAGAACTGATCATACTCGGCGGGGAGGTTCAGGCTGGACCGGTTGCGGGCGAGACCTGCAATGATGCCGCGATGTTTCTTGCTGAGCCCTGACGATTCAAAGGCTTGACGAAACTGCTGCCATCGCGCGGTCGTGTCGGTGGCGAGATGCGCGCGCTCCAAGGGCGGCAGCGCATGAACCGAGGTTGTGAGGGAACGAATGGCTTTTTCGACGCTTTCATAGGGCGGCGCCAGCTTGAGCTGGGCGTAGAATGTTTCGAGGTGATGACGAAACTCCTCTCGAAGTGCCAGGGTATAATCGAGTGTGGGAAAAATCGATTCAGACATGGTGGCCAGAAGGATGATACGGGATACACCGTCGTTGTGACAACAGTCTGGCAGGATGCTGAAAAAGTCCGCCAGCATCGTTCTCGCATCGTTCAGATCCTCACCGTACCCCAGAGGGTACGCCTCCGGTCTTCACTCGCTGCGGCCTTGCTGGACGGCCTTTTTGAGCATCATGTAGGGAATTCTACCATAGCCCAAGATGTGCAGACCAGTGAATTTCCATCGTATGTATCGAAATGGTTGTCCGACATCATTCTTCTAGAGTTTTTGTGCGCTCGATTCATATTTCAAAGGAGGTTCTTATGAAGTGGATTCAGGGATATGTTCTCGGACTCGTTGTCGTGCTCGCCTTGGCCGGTTGCTCGTCCCATCGTCACCATGGAATGGGCGGCGAAGGGAAGGGAGAGGCCTACTGGCAGAAGGGGCAGCAGGACATGGCAGCCTTGATCGATCGGACCGTGAAAGATCAGGAAAAGGCCGGGCAAGTCAAATCGATCGTGGGTGAGATTGTCACGGAGTTGAAGGCCAGCCGCGAGCAGGACCGTGCGGGGCATCGTCGGCTTTATGAGTTGAATGCAAACTACGCGGCGACCCCGGAGGAGTTTACCAAGGTCCTGGATGACGCGAACAATCGGCGGATGCAGTCGGCAACGAAGATTCTCTTGCTCCGTTTCAGGATGAAGGACCTCATGACAGCCGAGGAGTGGAAGGCCTTATCGGACCAGATGCTGGCCCACAGCAGCCGCTATAAGCACAGCGAGGCGGGGACAAAGGCCGGCTACTGAGCATTTGTCGGCGCAGCCTTGAGCGGCAGAGGCTTCCAGCTCGCGCCGGCGTCGGTCGAGCGATAGAGCCCGCTCCCATTTGTGCCGGCATAGAGGAGTCGCGGATCGCGCTGGCTCATCGCCAGGGTGCGAATATTCAGCGAGGCTAATCCTTTGTTAATGGCAGTCCAGGTCTGTCCACTGTCGGGGCTTTTCCAAACTCCCCCCGGCCCTCCGATATAAAGGGTTTTCGGCTGGGCCGGATCGAGGAGGATACTGCTCACGAACAGATCGGGGAGCGATTGCCCGATCCGCTCCCATTGCTCCCCGCGTGTCGCGGTACGGAAAAGGCCCTTCGTGGTTCCGGCATAGACGATGTCCGGGTTGACCACATCGAAGACGATCACATTGACCCCCAGCGCCATCGCCCCCATCAGCTCCTGTTCGGGAATCAGGCCGTTGTTGATTTTTTTCCATCCCATTGCCGCGCTGTCGGATCGGTAGACCCCTCCCGTCGTTCCCGCGTAGAGAACCCGAGGGTCGCGGGGATGAATGGCAATGGAGACCACGATGTGGACTTCCTTCATCCCGGCCATGCGTTCTTCCCATTCGCGCCCGCCGTCTTTGGTATAAAAGGCGCCAACGGTCGTGGCGGCGTAGATCTGTTCGTGGTCAGTCGGATGAAAGACAAATTGATTGATAAAGGAAACGTGTTCTTTGAGTCCGACGTTATGGGGGAGCCAATGTTGCCCGCCATCCGGACTCTTGTAGACGGCATCGGCCATCGTGCCGGCATAGATCGTGGCGGGAAATTCAGGATCGATGGCGAGCGTCGTTACCCGCCTGGCGCTGAAACTCGGAAAGCGTTCCCACAACTGACCCTCGTCGCGCGACTTGTAGACTGCATCGTTCGTCGCCACATAGAGAATGTTCGCGTTCGTCGGGTGCAGGGCAATCGAGACAATCGCCTCGCTCTCTTTTTGGCAGCCGGCACCGGCCAGGCAGAGGAATATGGCGAAGGCGCAGGCGAACAATTGCGGGATTTGGTGGGTCCGAAGCATGATCATTATGAATAGCCTGTCGGAGAAGATCGGCGAGAGACCTAATCACAGCGGTTGGAGGGGAGTCAAGATGGTGATGAAGCAGAGAAAAGAATCGGCAACAGGTGTCGAGCGCGTGAATAGAGTTAGGTCGTGCGGTACGGATTTGAAAAAGGAGTCGATTGTGCTTTGACAGGTGAAGCGGTAAGAGACCGCCGCGCGCGGACAAGTCGAATCCGGTCTGCGCGCGGCTGACCTCATCGCTATGGCTTCCTGGTATAGGTGATCTCCAGCACCTTCATCTCCTTGCCGCCGTGGTGAGCTCCGTACATATCGAATGTCTGGGTATCGTTGTCGACGATCTTCCACACGGCCCGATGCGTCATTTTTCCTCCGCCAGGCTCAGGGTGCGATCCTCTCAACGTGATGGTCTTGCCGTCGGCGCTGGCCGTGCCTTCCATCATGAAAATCCCCGTACCCATCGTATCCATCCAGGCCGTCATATATTTCTTGGTCATGTTGTCGTAGGCGTCGATGCCGACGCCGGAGAAGGGCTGTCCCATCATTTGCGCGTTGTATTCTTGATAGAGAAAGCGTCCGTCGAGCAGCATCTTCATCTCCGCGGTGCCGGTAGATTCAGTTGGCGGTTTGCCCGACTCCATCCATTCTTTCGTCGTGGTCGTCCAACTACCGGCCAGGCTGGCAAACAACTTATGCGGCTCACCGGGCATGGCCAGCTGCTTCCATACCTCCATCATCGCTTGTGGGTCCATTTGCTTGTCCTGCTTTTTCTCTTTGGCCAAGACAGGAGATGCGATAAGCGCCAGCGCGAGGCAGGTGAGGGGAACAAATGAGAAACGCATAGTGACCTCCTTTATGTGATCATGATCGATTGATGATAACGTCAACACAACAATGCTTGTAGGGTCGGTCAAGGTCAAGACCCACTCTGCAACCGCATCTACGTGCCAAGAATTCGTTCTCGTGAATAGACATCCGAAAGCCCAAGGTTAGGCGTCGACGAAGACTTTGAATCCGCCATAGACCATGCGCCTGCAGTCGAAGGGCATCGACTTTTCGTCGCCCATGTTGGCGATGCGCGGATCCTTCATGACCTTTGCGTTGACTCGATCGCGATGCGCGCGCGATTTGAAGACGATATACGCGAAGATCACCGTCTCGCCGGGCTTGGCCTTGGTGCTTTTCGGAAATGGAACCCCCATCTTTGTCTTGAGATCGTCGCCGGCACACTCCTTGTAGTCCAGCGCGCCATGCTCCCGCCAAATTTTCCCCGCCTTCTGCGCGAGCCGGCGATACGCCTTCAGGTTTTTCTTCGGAACGGGCAACACGTATCCATCGACGTAGCCCATATCGACCATCCTTTCTTACGATTCGGTTCACGTTTTCGGACGGGCCAAGCCGTGCTTGCCCGGTCCTGCGTCGAGCTCACGAAGAAGACGTCTCTATTTCTTTTTGGCCGTCTCCGCCCGCAACCGTTCTTCCTGCTCTCTGAGCTCAGGCGTGAACTCTGCGCCGAAGTCCTCCGCCTCGAACACCTGGCGGATCTCGATCTCGGACTCTCCCTTCATGGGATTGGGGCAGCGTTTGACCCATTCGATCGCCTCTGCCTTCGACTTGACCTGCCACAGCCAGAAACCGGCGATCAGCTCTTTCGTTT
>JBDSDL010000056.1:0-35142 GCA_039920585.1 Nitrospiraceae bacterium
GAAACTTGCGGTCGCGTCCCTGCTTGGCGGAGCCGCCGGCCGAGTCGCCCTCGACAATGTACAACTCGCTCAAGGCCGGATCTTTCTCCGCGCAATCGGCAAGCTTGCCGGGCAACGAGCCCCCGTCGAGCGCGCTCTTGCGCCGGATGAGTTCTTTCGCTTTTCGCGCCGCTTCACGGGCGCGCGCCGCATCGATCGCTTTCCCGATGACCTTTCGGGCCACCGGAGGATTCTCTTCGAAATAGGTCCCGAGCGCCTCGTTGACCGCGGACTCGACGATGCCCTTCACCTCGCTATTGCCCAACTTGGCTTTCGTCTGTCCTTCGAACTGAGGGTTCCGGACCTTAACGCTGACGACAGCCGTGAGCCCTTCACGGACGTCGTCGCCGGTGAGCGATTCGGTGTCTTTCTTGAGCAAGTCGTTGGCATTCGCGTAGCTGTTAATCGTGCGGGTCAGCGCGGCCTTGAAGCCCACCAAGTGCGTGCCGCCTTCCTTGGTATTGATGTTGTTCGCAAAGGAAAATAGGTTTTCGGCGTAGCTGTCGTTGTACTGAAGCGCGACCTCCAGCACCATGTCCGATTTCTCAACCTGCACGTAAATAGGTTTGTGCAAAGGTGTCTTGGCTTCGTTCAGATGCTCGACGAACGACACGATCCCACCCTTGTATTTGAATACTTGTTCTTTGACCGGTTCTTTCCGCTCATCCTTGAGTGTGATCTCGAGTCCCTTGTTCAAAAAGGCGAGCTCGCGCAACCGCTGCGCCAGTACGTCGAAGCTGAAGTCGAGTGTTTCGAAGATCTGCCCGTCGGACTTGAACGTGACCATGGTGCCACGGCGCTTGGTTTTCCCCGTCACTTTGAGCGGGGCGGTCGCCTTGCCTCGCTCATAGCGTTGCTCGAACACCTGACCGTCCTGCCAAATCTCCAGCTCGAGCCATTCGGAGAGGGCGTTGACCACCGAGATCCCGACGCCGTGGAGCCCGCCGGACACCGTATAGGCGCCCTGTTCGAACTTGCCTCCCGCGTGCAAGACCGTCAGCGCCACTTCTGCGGCAGACTTCTTTTGCGCGGAGTGCATCCCGGTAGGAATGCCGCGGCCGTTATCCACAACCGTGACGCTGCCGTCTATGTGGATCGTCGCCTCAATCGTTTCACCGAACCCCGCCATATGTTCATCGACACTGTTGTCGACGACTTCGTAAACGAGGTGATGGAGGCCGTCCACCCCGGTGCTGCCGATATACATCGCCGGGCGCTTCCGCACAGCGTCCAAGCCTTCCAATACTTTGATTTGATCGGCGCCGTAGCTATCGGATTTCGGTGTGGTCTCGGTGTCGTTACTGGCCATCGGTCTCCTATTTCACGAGCGTGAGGCGAGGGGCGAGAGGCAAGGGGTTAGGAGACGTTTTCTCCTCTAGCCTCGTGCCCCTCGCCCTTTGCCTCAAATCTTGATTGGCATGACCACGCACTTGAACCCGGGACTGTCCGACTCCTGGATCAGACAGGGGCTCAGCGGATTATCCATTTGCAGAGAGATCGTTTCTCCGTCCATCACCCCGAGAACATCCAACAAGTAGCGGGCGTTGAACCCCGTGCTCAAGGCTTCTCCTTCGTACCGTGCGGCAAGTTCTTCGGTCGCCTCTCCAAAATCAGGATTGCTGGAGAACAGCGTCATCTGTCCGGGGACAAACGACACCTTCACCGCACTCGCCTTATCACGGGACAGCACGGAGACGCGCCGAAGCGCACTCTCAAGCTCGCTACGATTGACCCCGATCTTCCTGTCGCTCTCTTTCGGAATCACTTGCTGATAATTCGGGTAGTTCCCTTCCATCAGCCGCGAGGTCAGCAACAGCCCGCTCTTTCGGAAAATCATGAGATTCTTGGTAAACCCAATCAAGGGCTCGCCCTCGCCGCCTTCTTCCAGAAGACGCTGCATCTCATGCGCCGCCTTTTTTGGAATGATGGCTTTGATCTCTTGCGGAGCGCCTTTGACCCCGGATTTCCCGACCTCCTGCTCGGCAACCGCTAACCGATGTCCATCGGTACCAACCAACCGCAAAATCGTTTTCTTCTCCGATGTGATGAGGGTGACCAGCAGGCCGTTGAGGATATAGCGCGCGTCATTGTCTCCGGCGGCGAAGAGGGTCTTCCGAATCAACTCTAAGAAACCGGCCCCGGCGAGGGGAATGAGCCCTTCCCGTTCGATCGTAGGCAATGCGGGATAGTCGGTGCTGGGGAGGCCGACGATCTTAAACTGGCTCTTGCCGGCATGAATTGTCGTCCAATTATTGTCACCCGAGATGATTTCGATTTCACCGACCGCCAGTTCCTTGATGATCTCGTACAACTTCCGAGCCGAGACCGTAACACCTCCCGGCTTCTCCACAATCGCCTTGTAGTGTCCGCGCATGCCGATTTCGAGGTCGGTGGCGACTATTTCCACCCCTTCTTGCTTTGCCTCAAGCAAGATGTTCGAGAGGATCGGCATTGTGTTGCGCTTCTCAACAACACCTTGGACCCGCTGAAGACCCGTCAAGAGTTCAACTCGTCCCATACGCAGTTTCATAATCTATTCCCCTTGGCGCAGCCCCTCACGCTCGCAGGATCTGCTCCCTCAAGCTGTCCAATGTGGCACTCAACGTGCTGTCGTTATCTTTCGCTTTGATGATTTGCTTGCAGGCATGGATAATCGTCGTGTGGTCTTTGCCTCCGAACTGCCGCCCGATCTCGGGATATGAGGAGTCTGTGAGTTCCCGACAGAGATACATGGCAATCTGTCGCGGATGCACCAGCGTTTTACTCCTGCGACGGGATTTCAGGTCGGAGATTTTTACGTGGAAGCGCGCGCCCACCGTTTCCTGGATATCGTCCATCGACACGATCTTTTTCTTGGTGCCGATCAGATCCCGGAGTACGTTCTTCGCCATCTCCAGCGTGATCGTTTGGCCGGTGAGCGAGGCATAGGCGCCTAGGCGAACCAGCGAGCCCTCGAGTTCGCGGATATTGCTCTTCATCGTCGTAGCGAGAAACTGGATGACATCTTCCGGCAACGTAACACCCTCGTCCTCAGACTTTTTCCGTAAGATGGCAATCCGCGTTTCAACGTCCGGCGGCTGGAGATCCGCGATTAGACCCCATTCAAACCTCGACCTCAATCGTTCCTCGATATCGGGCATGTCTTTCGGAAAGCGATCGCTTGAGAGGACAAGCTGTTTATGCGCTTCATACAGGGCATTGAACGTATGGAAGAATTCTTCCTGTGTGCGTTCCTTGCCAGCCAAAAACTGAATGTCGTCGATCATCAGCATATCGATATGACGATACCGCTTTCGCAGATCCATCATCTTGTCATATCGAATGGAGTTGATGACCTCGTTAGTAAACTGCTCTGTTGTCAAATAGGCAATCCGGAGATCGGTCCGCTCCGCCACATAATTCCCAATGGCATTTAGGAGGTGTGTCTTTCCTAGCCCGGTATCTCCGTAGATAAAGAGTGGATTGTAGGCTTTCGCCGGCTGTTCGGCGACCGCCATGCAGGCGGCATGGGCAAATTGGTTTCCTGCGCCTACCACGAAGTTTTTGAATGTATACCTTGGGTTGAGTTGTATGCCTCGCTTCGACCGCAGCCCTGTGTTTTGGCGACCAGTTACAACGGCACTTCCACTAACCTCAGGCTGCTTAGCTGGCTGTTTATGAAAGATGACAAATGTGATCGCAGTTTCTACCCCACCTCTGGCGGCAGAGACGGCTTCAGCTAGGAGGGGTCCGTAATGTTGGCCTAACCAGTCACCAAAGAACTTATTCGGGACACCTAATTGAGCCGTGGAGTCTTCAGTCCGCTCAAAGTGAATCGGTGTAAACCATGTGTCATAAACTTGTTTTGGCACTTTTCCTTGGATATAAACCAAAGCCTCCTGCCATTCATTTACAATAGTCATAATCCCTGTATTATTCTGCATTCACAGACTTATTCACACTTGTTGATAACCTGATTTTTCATGGGATTTCCCCGCACAACTCCTATTATTATCAGACACTAAAACTATACTATTACTAATTCAGACCGGACTTGCCACAGATTATAAACTGTGCACTCAAGGATTACTCAGAGTCAATCCCCAACTCTCTCCACAAAGACAACTTTCTATAAACACTCCAACTTCATCGGCTTACGCTCATTTAACAATATTCACAATACCTACTCTTACTCCTCCTCCGACGACTCTTTCTTTCTTATACATAATAAATTCGGAGAAGAACTATCAATATATCTAGAGAACAATAACGTGTTCTGATGAAAAAATTTTCTCGACCAGGTCGTCATATGTTAAAGCCTGTCGGGGGCTAAGAATCACCATTTTCTCATCGTCAATCACAGCTCCTTCTACAAAAGAAGAGGCGATAGATGTTGCCCTCTCAATAAAAACGACATCTATATTTACATCACGCACTTGAAAGAGCGCTAAAGAGATGTCGTCTGGCTGTTGTCGAAGCAAATAGAGCGTTGCACTCATGTAATCACCAATGGATCTCTAAAAAACCAAACTTCTGTCAGCTGATCGAACGAACTGTCTAATTTCATCAGCCGTTCGGGTTGTCACAACGAAACCATCAGACAACAGATCCATCGCTGTCCCAATCTCGACAATAAAGGGAACGGCTAAGTGTTTAAAAGAAGGAAGATATTTTTCAAGAACATCGATATCGATAATCTCATCTGAGTCTTTCATTAAGAGAGAGGACGCCTGTCTTAGGAGCACGACGGTCGTTTCATGATTTCCAGAACAAAGCCCCAGTGCAATACGAAGTGCCTCAACAGGGCGAGCCGTCTTACAGGGATCTTCTGAAATCACTACCGCGATGCGTTTTGGCATAGACGCCCACCCGCAGTAAAAATAAATTCTTATGTAAACGCGATGAAGCGATCACAACCATCGATAATTCCCGACAACACAACGAGACCGGACAAAGAAATCCTCGAATCGATCGTGGTCGTCAACACACCATGTTGTTGACAGCCATAAGCACAGACAGACATCTTCACCCCCGCATCGACCAAGCCGAGATAGCGTTGATCCACAACTGTTTTTACCCCTTCATCGATGAGATAAAGATAGACATCGACTCCTTTACGCAAAGCAGCCTGAGCCAGCCGGACAACAGTCTCGACACTGGGGTGAGAAGGGGGTGTGGATAACAAGAGACCTAGCTTACGAGTCGCCATAATTAAATATAAAAAGACATCAATGTAATCAATATCTTATGAAATAAATCACGCGCGAGCCTACGAGGTTTTCAATATAAAGTCAACAGCAAAAAACTGAACGATTTATAAAGAAAATATGAGGGGTTAAAGGGAGAATGTACGAGCTTTCAGGAGAGGGGAGAGACTGGCTAGAGGAAGTTCCTCTTGAGCTTTCGACTCGAGGTTGCGGAGAATGACGGAATCTCGACCAGCCTCATCATCACCGAGAAGAATGGCATAACGGCACTTCGATCGATCGGCTTGGCGAAGATGAGCTTTGAGTGTGGTAGCGCGATAGTCACATTGGGCGGACAGTCCAACTCGACGGAGTTCATCGAGCAGCACCAGCCCAAGGGCTGCTCCTTTTTCTCCGAAGGCAGCGACATAGTAGAGACATTCATTTTTTGAAGATGACGATGTCTCCGCGAGCATCAACGACACACGCTCAAGACCGACGGCGAATCCTACGGCTGGAACAGAGGGACCGCCGAGTGTCTCCACCAAACCGTCATAGCGCCCGCCGGCCCCCACCGCGTTTTGGGCGCCTAAATGCGTCGAGGTAATCTCAAAACTCGTCAAACAATAGTAGTCGAGCCCACGCACAAGCCGAGGATTAAGACGATAGGGAATCCCAATGGCCGAGAGACCCGCGAGCACCTGATCGAAGTGTGTACGGGCTTCAGGAGAGAGATGATCGGTCAGCCGGGGCGCCGATTCGGTTACGGCCCGACATTCTGGGACCTTGCAATCCAGCGCCCGTAAGGGATTCGTCTCCATCCGGCGCCGGCAATTTGCACAGAGGTGAGATTCGTGCTCTCTGAGGAATGCGAGCAGGATAGGTTTGTAAGCAGTGCGATCGCCGAAGCTTCCCAGGCTATTGATCTCCAGCGTGAGGTCCGGCAGGGCCAGATCAGACAACAGACGCCACAGCAACGCTATAACCTCGACATCTGCACGAGGGTCCGATGTGCCGAACGATTCAATCCCGAATTGATGGAACTGCCGGAGGCGCCCCGCTTGCGGCCGCTCGTGTCGGAACATTGGGCCAATGTAGAAATACTTCTGCGGGAGCGGATCAGCCGCCCGATTGTGCTCGATGAAGGCGCGAACCGTGCCGGCCGTGCCTTCGGGGCGCAGGGTCAACGAGGTCCCATCACGGTCGGGAAAAGTGTACATCTCCTTCTCGACGATGTCCGTCGTGGCGCCGATACTCCTGGCAAAGAGCGCGGTAAGTTCGAAGATGGGAATGCGGATCTCCTGATACCCATAGCAAAGCGCCCAGCGCCTTGCCGCATCTTCGATGAAACGCCACCGAGGAGTCTCCTCCGGTAGGATATCTTTGACGCCTTTAATGCCCTTGATGATGTCCATTGTATTCAGCGATCGATGCGAAAGATTCGGGACTATAGCGACGGGTATCAGGCAAGTCAACGCAGGCCTAGCAGGATGCTGAAACAGTCCGCCAGCATCGTTCTCGCATCGTTCAGATCCCCAACGTACCCCAGAGGGTACGCCTCCGGTCTTCACTCGCTGCGGCCTTGCTGGACGAACTTTTTGAGCATCCTGCGATTCGTCCGCAAAACCGCCTCCTCGGAGACATTTTCCCTTCTACTGACCTTCCCCCCGAAAACTACACCATTGGCTTCTTGCGCCGACCGGCGCGTGGACGGTATAGTGCGCGACCTGTCAAGAACCACTTGGAAGCCGTATGAGCACAGATCAACCGACTCGCCGGGTCATCGCGCTGGCGCCGATGCCGCCCGAGAAATCCGCCTACGCCTTAGCCCGCTACAGCCGTTCGCCCGACTCGATCGAGGACAGCCTCCGCTGGGTGCACGGACATTCTGCTGAAAAGTTCTGGGACCAGTTCTACTTCGACTATGGCCATGCGTCGATTGCTGATTTAGGCCATGTCATCATCTGTTTCGAAGACATCTCCGAACTCGCGGCAATTAGACTCGAAGACGAGCCCCTGTGGGACGGCCAGGCGAAATCGAGCCGGTATCAGAACTTTGCCTCCGGCGGGTGGTATGTGCCTGATTCCATTCGAGGGTCGGAAACGGAAGGCACCTACCACGGCATTCTCCGCAGCCTCGCCGAGATCTACCGGCTCTTGCACCAACCCTTGACCCAATTTATTTCTGAGCGTGAGCCGCGTCCCGAGTCGATGAAACCGGCCGATTACCAACGGACGATTGCCGCGCGCGCATTCGATGTGACACGGTATCTCTTGCCCCTCGCAGCCAGGACGAACGTCGGGCAAATCGTCAGCATCAGAACGTTGGAAAAGCAAATCACCAGGCTGCTGTCGTCGCAACTACCGGAATTGCGATCGATCGGAGACGAACTCAAGGATGCCTGCCAACGGTCACCCGTGAATCTCTGGGGTGAACTGTGCGGTCAGCCAGGCGCACAGGAGCCTCTCTCGCCGACGCTCGCTCGCCATGCCAAGCCGAACGATTATCAAGCCTCGGTCTACCAGGATCTCGCCAAATATGCGAAGGACGCACTTCGTGGAAGCGGACTAGATCAACCGGCCTCCTGGGGCGAGCAAGAGCCGGTGGACCTCATCGAACCCCACGATCCGTTGGACGAACTCGTGACCACCTTGCTGTATCGTGTCTCGCATGCCCCCTACCGAAGCCTCCTCGCCATCGTCCGCACCTGGACGGAGAAACAGAAACAGGAGGCGATCGATGTCGCGATGAGTACGCGAGGGCCTTACGACGAACTCATCAAAGAGTTCCGTAGCGGCTACGCCTTCACATTTGACGTGCTGATGGACATCGGAGGCTGGCGGGACATGCACCGGCATCGGCGCTGTCAACAGATTCAGCAGAACTTTACGACGCTGCACGGCTACGAGGTTCCACCGCCACTCGTGCAGGCGGGATTGGATCAGGAGTATAGGCTGGCGATGGACGCGGTTCGTTTGGACATTGAGGCGCTCAAGAAAACGAGCGCGGAAGGGTCGCTCTATGCCACACCGTTCGGATTCAAGGTGCGGTGCCTCTTTAAGATGGACTATGCCGAGACCGAATACATCGCCAAGCTCCGCTCCGGCGTAAAAGGCCATTGGTCGTACAGGACCATCGCCTGGCTGATGAAGCAAAAACTTGCAGCGCGCTATCCGTCACTCGGGGATCGCACTCAGGCCACCTCGCCGGATATCGAAGACACCCTCACCAGATAATCAGATCGGCTCCGATGACCGACTACCAAGCCCAATGTGAAGCGAGGCTGTTAGAGGGCCAATGGGATCAGGCCCAGCAGGCCGCACTGGCCTGGGTCCGCCATCCTTCTACCGGCACAGACCGAGATCCTCGACCCCAGTTTGTCCTGAATGTAATCCACCTGCTCCGAGGGGAGTTTGCCGAGGCTTGGAAGACTCACGCGAAGTGTCTGGAAGAATCAGACGACATTACCCAGGTCAAAGAATGGATCAAGGGATTCGTTGCTCGACAGCCGGAGCAGGCCAACGCCCATCTTGTGATGGGATTGTTCCTGGCCCAATCAGGCCAATCCGAACAGTCAATGGTGTCCTACAAGGAAGCGATGAAGCTCGCGCCACAGTCCGCCTACCCCCATTATTTTCTCGCTCAGATTCATGAGCGGGCCGACCATCTTGAAATGGCCATCAAGGAATACCGGGAGGCTGTTCGGCTCGATCCTTCCCATACACCGGCCCGAAGCAACCTAGGAGTGGCCTATCAAGAACAGGGCCGGTTGGAAATGGCGATCCCGCAATATAGGGAAGTGATCAAGCTGAGACCACAGGACGCGACCGCCCACGCCAACCTCGCCTGCGCGCTCGCCGAGCAGGGCAAGTTCGAGCCGGCCTTGCAGTCCTACAAGGAGGCGTTGCGGCTGAATCCCAAGGATGCAGCAGTGCATTTCGCGCTGGGAGATTTCTATGAAACCAGGGACCGCCTAGACCTGGCACAAAAAGAATATGACGCGGCTCTCATCGCCGATCCGAACTTCGGCCCGGCGCACTCGGCGATCGGTTGGTTAGCGCTGAGCAGACAACACATGCAGGCCGCTTACGAAGCCTTCAACAAAGCCCTAAAGGCCGACGATCAAGACCCTCGGGCCTACCACGGCATCGGCGAATACTACTCCCAAAAAGGCAAGCGCGAGAGTGCGCTGGACAATTTTGCCAAGGCGCTCAAGTACTACAAAGATCCCGAGAAGAAAAACGCGCTTTTGAATCAGCTTGTCCAAGAAGGCCAGACGGCGGATTGAGGGTCTGAGGCTCCTTCTTCCTTGCTCGCAGAGGCCCCACGATGAAACGGTGGTCCCTCGATGCGCGCAGTCGAAGAAGGAGGCCTCAGGCCCTCTGTGTTAGAGGTGAAAGAAGAAATCGCGGACCGCTCGCACTCAGAAGACCCTCGGTCGACGCATGTGGATACCGTGCACAGGGGAAACCATTGACAAGTCCTCGACTCATCGGGAGAATCCCGCGAGTTATGGCTGGATTCATGGAGCAGGATGTGCGGTCCGGATACTTAGTAGTTAGGCTGATACGGAGGTAGCGCGGCGGATGAGCGATGTGCGGAAGGCCATCATTGCAACCTATGCCGAGTGGACAGCGATGTCCGCACTGCGCTCGGGCGCCCCGATCAAATCGCGGCGCGACGTCTATACTGCCCTCCGCGGGGTCGACTTTGCGGTGCTCTTCGCAGATGCGCTTGGCCCGATCACCCGCGCCACTTTCGACGCATGGCATGCTGACGCCGTTCAGGCGATGATTGAGGGGGAGCCGCGGCTGACGGTCGGATGGGCAACGAAAATCATCAACGTTTACCTGAAGAAGCGGGTCTACATCGGTGCGCAAGGGCGACATCATCTCAAAGAAATGATTCATCCGCCGATCGATGCCGGCTTGTGGCTAGGGCTCGAACGGCGGTTTCCGAATCGGCCCGATATCTTGGATCGCACCAACTGTGTCAGCCGGATCAAGGACATCGTTGACTACGAGTGCTATCGTCGTATCATCGACGGCTGTCGTGCCGCAGCGAAGGAGCTCGAGTGCGAACTTATTGAGGTCGAGCAGCTGTGGGCCGGGACAGAATTCGTAGCATCAGACTAACTACTGCATGCCGCTGCCAAGGCGGCCGCCGTTCTCCGCTTGTTCTCAAGATATGATTGGCCGCCTTGTAAGAGATCGAGGCAGTTAAGCGGCATGCCATGGCGGGCAACAATCGAAGGCGGCTGCTCAAAATTTTCTCCAGCAAGGCCGCAGGAAGCGGGATGACCGAGGCGTACCCTTGCGGTACGTCGCAGGGAGACGCGCGACTGAGACCGAAGCTGGAGGGAATTTTCAGCAGCCGATTAGAGGTCGCGGATGGCGCCTTGAAGAACCGTAATCTGCGTCACGGCGTCGCCGGAAGACTTCAGTTCTGTACGGATTTGATCTTTGAGGTAGGAGGAGTATCCAACACGGTCGATCAAGAGGTCGAGAAACCGTTCTACCGGGAGCAGACTCTGCTCCTTGAGTTCTTCCACGATTTCATCGCTGACGGGCACGTAGCTGCTCCCCATGTGGAACACCACATTGTAGTGACGATTTTTCCCGATGCGTTCGAACCGTAAACCCTTCACCGATCCCTCCCTGGCAGGGCGTTAAAAACCGGCCAGCCCCAAGCCCCGCGCGAGTGGGCATTCTAGACAAACAGACCGTGGAAGACAAGGCACGAGAAGAAGAGGTTCGCCTGAACATCGGCAATTTCAGCCGAAGCAGTCATGAGTCATGCGGGCTAGGCGAGGACGGCCGACTGGTCAGTCGGAACGGTTGACCATTTTCCGGCGGGCTGGTACCGGGTAAAGGCTCCGGTATGAACGTCCAAGACAATCAGATGCAGCCACATATTATCGAAGAGTTTTTGGAGGTTGCGGTGTTTCTGTACGATCGAGCGGACAAGGGCCGGGCGTCCCTCCACGACGAAGGTCAGGCGCATCGGCTCATGAATCCAGACCATTTGAAAGGGGAGGCCGGTTCGAAGATCACTTTGCGCGCCAGCCATGACGCCGACGAGCCCGCTCACGTTATGCAGTATCTTGGTCCCACTCCCGTAGCGAACGTTGTCGACACGCGAGAAATAATATTCGAGCCCGATTCCGGCCACGACTGGTCCAATCGCGGTCAGAATTCGTTCCAGAATCGTCCCGTCTGAATCTTGATCAGGGTCATAGGATTGTAGGAACGTACGGCGGTCCATGAAGTGTCCCCGCGTCAGGGCGCGCCGTCCCACGACAATGGACGCGTTGGTGGCATGACCCCACTCAGCGTAAACCTGGCTGAAGTCCACGGACCGCTGCTCCACATGACGAAGTGTCTGCAGAGGCGTCGAGCTTTTCGGGGCTCTCGGCAGAAGTCGGCACCGTTCCTGCGCATTGAGCGCGCGGGCCTCGTCGAGGTCCTGAACGAGGCGCGCAAATTCGTGGCGGTGAGACGAAGGAATCCGCTCAGTTTCAAAGTACGTGATCCCATCCGATGCAGTATTGTGTACCGCGCCGATGAAATAGGTATCGCCGGGAATATCGATGCCTCGCTCACGCAAGGCGAACCGCACCTCCGGCTTATTCGCCATAGACGCCAGGGAGCGGGCGTTGGGACCGCCATGCTTGCCGCCGCAGGCGCCGCAGTCGTAAGCCGACTCGTGCGGATTATTTTGACTCGTCGACCCATGGCCAAGAAAGATGACGAACCGGGAAAAATTCTTGGTCAGCCCGATGACGCGCAGTTGTCCCTCGACGATGCCGATTTGTTCAGTCAACGTGAATCCAAGCGGCTGAGCAGGAGGCTGCGATTCGGCAGGGGCATTCAGCGCATCGACCGTCAGCCTGGTCAGGACCGGCGGGACGAACCAGTGATGGAGCCGCTCAATGAGGCGAGCAAACCCTCTCGGCACGAGCGTTTTTCCCACCAAGACAATCCCCATGAGCGGCGCAGTCAGGTCGATGAGGATGTAGGACGTGACAAGATTATGTTTGAGCAACGCAAACAGCCGCTCCACCAGCACCAGCCACTTCTCGCGGTGTGCCGAGACGTTCCATCGCGTGCCCTGGTCCTCTCTCGGTTCTTCGCGGACACGGATGCTGGGGGTCACCACGATGGGGCAGAGCGGCGTGCTCCCATGATCGCACAGCCCCGTGTAGTTCATGACGACACCGAAAAATCCCGCGGTGCCGAATGTTTCGTAGGCCGGATCGCGCGATTCGAAGTGCCGGCGAATGCTCTCCTCCCGTTCGTCGATGCAAAACACCAGCTGCGCACGCGGCCGACCATCCTGATAGGTAACGCGATGTGTATTCTGATCGAGGCCCATGAGAAGATCGTGCTGATAGTGCCCCTCAAACGCCCGTTGCCAGACCGGGCCATGGGTGGAAGAGGGAAACGCCTCGAGCGTGGCAATCAGTCGATCGATGTCGTTCATACCGAGGGCTTGAATCTCTCCGGGGGACAGCCCGAGGAGCTGGGCCAGATGAAACAGCCGCCAGGCGTTACGGCATAAGGTGTGAAGCGGATCGCGGCCCGGGGCGGTGGCCTCACGGTAGGCCCAGATCATTTCGGCCATCTGGACCCACTCGTCCCGATCACAGTGCGGGTTCGCATGAATCAGATTACAGGCGCGAGTTTGGAGGGAGTCCGGTAACCCACCCCGATGGCATTCCCGCCGCACGAAGAATTCACAGGGATGTTCGCGATGGAGACGATGCAGGCTTTGCGCCGTGCCGTCGATCCCCCACACGCGACGGCAGACCTGCTTGATCACCATGGATTCGCAAAAGAGACGCACTGCGAGGTATTCGATCAGGTCGATGCGGTACCGTTGTTGGTGGGGATGCTGTGGATGGTGTTCGCGCCACTTAATCAGTCCCGCCCACCCCGGTAGCTGGAGGAGCCCGCGGCTCATGTAGTTACTCTGGTGGTGCTCATCGATCTGCAATTCGCTCAGCGTCTGGAGCAGGCTATCGTCGGCTCGATCCGGCAAGGCGAGGACCGCCGCGGTCCACCCATCAATTCCCCCCAGCACCATGGAGAGCTCTTCGGCAGCCAGCTTCTTCCAGGCGAGATAGAACCCCTGCTCTCGCCCGGGCATCGGAATGCCAGAGATCCCCTCGTCCAGGAATGCGCCACACCATTTGATCATATAGCGGTTCACCCAATCGGCGATGTCGAACTCGGTCAACTCGTGCAGGAGGTCACTCAGGGTGAGATCTCGGCCTAAGGCGTGCATAGTCGCCGTCAAATCCCTCTGGGCCTGTTGAACCAGGTGTTGTCTCGGGTCCAAGTGACGGAGGTCAGCCAGGAGTTGCCGGCAGGCAACGGTGCGATCACACAGTTCGATCAACTGCCGAAGCGCGTCATAGGCCGGTCTGGTCAATTCCGTCTCACGAAGGCCACCCAGCACGATTTGACAGAGTCGTTCCTCGACAACTGGATTCTCGCTCTCCGTGATATGCAGCTCGTCCCAATGATGGATATCGTCCTGCAACGCTTCCCAGGCGAGACACGTCAACCCGTCGTCTTTCAGACCGCCAAGGACCAGTCGGCGGCGATCGTCGGCTTGCGGGTCAAGACGTGGCAAGGAGAACTTTTCTTGCAAGGCTTGCCGGACACCCTCTGTGAGCCGAACGCGGAGTTCGTCTCGCAGAAAGGTCCGGCACGGTCCGTCATTGACCGGCGAGGTGACGGGCGAAGGGCTGAGGAGCAACGGCTGAGCGAGCACGTCATCCCATAGCGGCCAGTCGAATCCCTTGCGGAGTCGAAGCTCAGCGGCGAGGCGGATGAGGCCGGTTGAGTAGCGGATCCCCTTCGGAAGCGGCGCTTGAAGCGTCGCTGCTGCTTCGTCGGTCAAGGCGAGGGGTGGCATCTGGTTGGGATCCACCGGCTCTGAGGTCCGGCAAAGACCCAAGAGGATGGCGCGGCGTTGCTCCCGGCGGCGACCGACCAAGTGAATCTCTTTTTCAATCGCGGCGCGGGTCGACTCGGTCAGGGGCAGCGCCAACCCGCAGTCCTGTTCGACCGCAACGATACGACGATGGAGTGCATCCAGTCGTGACGCCGCGCAATCTTCCGCGGTCATGGTTTCGGGATTCGTAGGAGACAGCGGGTCGTCCAGCCTTCGCGCGGCGAGCGTCACGTGCCACAAATGCGTGACCGCGTAGGCCTCGAGATCGTGCTCGCTTCCGGAAGCGAGCCCGGAGAAGGTTCCGGCCACACCGAGATGACGGGGAACGAGGCGGCGGAGACAGTCATATTCAACTTGCAGCCACTGGGCGTGGAGTGCGTCACGATGCTCTGTGGCAAACAAACCGATGTGCTCGAGGTGGCGATCAATACACCGGCGGTAACCTTCACGACGGTCCCGAGGAATCTCCAGCGCAGAGAACCACCGTTCAATGTTTCCCGAGTTTACGGAAACATTTTGACCCTCGCGCAGGTCATGGCGGAGCCGTTCCCGCACATGGTCGGGTAGATTCAAGTTCAGTTGAGTCTGCACCCAGTCGCAGAGCGTCCATTTTTGACCGATACGATCCAGGCTCACGCGAAGGTCCGTCCTGGCTTTTGCTAACAGGCTTGTCCGCGTGGCCTCGGGAAGATCCGCTCGGAACCGTTTTGTGGCCTGCTCGTGGTGGACTTGCCAGGATAAGTGAGCCGGGTCGAGCGGGTCGATGCCATAGAGGAGATGGAGGCGAAGCACCTCGTGCAAATTGATGATTCGGTCGTCTCCGACGGCGAACGGCTCAGAATCTTCGTTCGACCGGTGCGAGAGCAGCGCGTCGTGTATATCCTGGTCGGTGATGCGGCCGGTGCGATAGAGTCGACGAAATTCGTCATTGGGTAGGTAGGCGCGTCCACCCGTCAGGCGTTCGGCTTCGGCGACAGCCTGCTCGAAATGCAGATGCTCCAGGCTATGCAAGGGATTGGTATGGATGAAGGTGCCGATCGGCCCTTGCTCGTGCAGAATCTCGGCCGCATGAGCCACCTTCGAGCGAAGGCTTTTCCGCTGCGCAATGACGGAGGCGTCAGCCTGGGAAGCGGACGTGTCCGGCTGTTTAGTCATGTTCTTGGCTCATACTGTAGCTGGCCCTTCACAGAACCAGGCACCCTACTGCCGCGCGTACACTGCGCTCGATCGTCCGCCTGTCCCCGAAGAGACAGGGAGCCTGATCGAACGAGTATTTATCGACTCATGTATTTATCTCGCACTTTCCTTCGAAGAGTCAAGCCGTACGACACATAATCCCATCGGACCAGGTTTTGGGCGAAGGGACGGACCCCTTCCGACTCAACGGTCGGCGACTTTGTCCTTGTGGTGCTCCGAGGGCCGCTTATATAATTGGCCCCTCTCGGTGGAAGGAGCCGCAAGATGAACAGTGGAAAAACTAAAAACGAAATCGAAAAAGCGATTCGGAACGCGATCATCAAATTCGAGCAGGAGTTCATGGGGCGTGGCCCGGACGACGTCAAAACGTTCGTGGTACGGGATCTCGTGGTGGTCCGCCTCAAGGGAGTGCTGACGCCGGCCGAACGTCAGCTGGCTAAAACGGCTGAAGGTATCGACATGGTGAAGCGATTGCGGCAGAACTTGATTGCCCTGGGCCGCGACAAACTCTGCGAGCAGGTCAGCACAATTACGGGCGCCAAGACCCTTGCGCTCTTTACCGATATCGATGTGCAAATCGGCGAACGAGTGTTCGTCTTTACGGTCGATCGCGACATTCAGGTCGGGAGTCAATTAGAGCGGGCAGCAGGTTGAGGAAAAACTTGCCGTTCACCCTTCGACAAGCTCAGGGCGAACGGGGCAATGATGACAATTAAGAAGGTTTCCCCGTTCGTGGTGAACCCTTCGACCTTGCTCAGGGCAAACCTGCCGAACCCTGTGGTGAGCGAAGCCGAACTGCACAAACGGAGTTTTTCCTCATCCTGCTAGACCGGGTATATTCCATCCATGACCAAACACAGCCTGGAAACGCTCTCCTTCGACAATACCTATGCTCGCTTGCCCGAATCGTTCTATGCCAAGCTGAATCCGACGCCGTTCTCCGAGCCCCCACATCTCATCAGTTTCAATCCCGCAGCAGCCGAACTGCTCGACCTTGATCCAGATCAAGCGAAGCGACCGGAGTTTGCCGGTGTGTTCGGCGGGAGCATGCTTGTCCCTGGGATGGAGCCGCTGGCGATGCTCTATTCGGGCCATCAGTTTGGAGTCTATGTCCCGCAGCTGGGAGATGGTCGCGCAATCCTTTTGGGTGAAGTGCGAAACGAGCGAGGCGAGCAATGGGATTTGCAACTCAAAGGCGCCGGCCTCACGCCCTTTTCGCGCGATGGTGACGGCCGTGCCGTCTTACGCTCGACCATCCGTGAATATCTTTGCAGCGAAGCGATGCATGGCCTCGGCATTCCGACGACAAGGGCGCTCTGTGTTGTTGGAAGCGAACATAAAGTATTTCGCGAACAGGTCGAGACCGGCGCGATGCTTGTACGGATGGCGCCCTCGCATGTGCGGTTCGGCTCATTCGAGATCCTCTACTATCGGAAGCAATATGAGCAGCTCAAAGTGCTGGCCGACTACGTGATCGCACAGCACTATCTTCATCTAGTTGATGGCTCGGACAAGTACGCCCGATTTTTCTCCGAGGTCGTCGAGCGCACCGCAACGCTGATTGCCCAATGGCAGGCCGTCGGTTGGGCGCACGGGGTGATGAACACCGACAACATGTCGATCTTGGGGATCACGCTCGACTACGGTCCATTCGGGTTCATCGACGACTACGATCCCGGGTTCATCTGTAACCACTCCGACCACAATGGCCGCTACGCGTTTAATCAACAGCCCTATATCGGTCTCTGGAATCTCAGCTGTCTGGCGCAGGCCCTGCTCCCATTGGCCGAGAAGGAAGAGTTGAAGGCCGCACTCGAGCGTTACACCCCTCTCTGCGAAGGACGGTACATGAAGTTGATGCGGGCCAAGTTCGGACTCATTGGGACGAAGGAGGGTGATGTGTCGTTGATCCAAGACCTCTTGGCGCTCATGCACCTGCACCATGTCGACTACACGAGCTTTTTTCGCGCACTGGGCCAGTTTCAGACTGGAACTGATTCGCTGAACGAGCCGCTCCGCGACTTCTTCTTGGATCGTGAGGCTTTCGACCAGTGGGCTCGTCGGTACAAGGAGCGGCTGTGCGAAGAGGGAAGTCGAGACGAGGACCGCCGGGTGCGCATGAATCGCATTAATCCCAAGTACGTGCTCCGCAACTATTTGGCGCAGACCGCTATCGAGAAGGCCCAGCAGAAAGACTTTTCAGAGATCGATCGGTTGCTCGTCCTGCTTCAAAATCCATACAGCGACCAGTCAGGCATGGACGCCTACGCCGCTTCGCCTCCCAACTGGGGCAAACATCTCTCCGTGAGTTGTAGTTCGTAGCATATTCCCAGCTTGCAGTGCCCCTCACTGTCTGTTGTACAGTGACTGCACCAGTCTCACGGAAATTGGAAAGACTGCTCATTCCTGCGGCTAGTCACAGATAACGGACCGTTCTATGGCAAAAGGACGTAGCGACTCAAAAGTTGCGGTGGCAGGAGCGCTCGCGCTTGTGCTGGCCATTGCCGGTGTGTTGCTGGTCAAAGAACCGTTGCGCAGCTCGCGGCCTGTAGGCACCGGGCTGGAGATGAAGCACACGACAGGCGAACAGATGGTCCGCGCGCGGCTGTGGGAAGATCCGGTAGCGGCCGTGCAGCGAGGCATCCGAGAGACAGGATCGGCTGGCAAGACAGCCGGATCGGAACCAACGTTCACCCAACGACTTGCGCCGCTCAGACAGGCGCTTGCCGAGCGTGCCAAGGACGGACAGCGCGTCACCGTCCTCCTGGTGACCACAAGCGGGGGCCCCTACGTCGAAAACACAGAATCGCGCATCCGCGATCGCTACGCTATCGGCACCGCACTCGGCGTCGCCTGTTACGTTCCGGAGGACGAGGGTCATCTCTCCTTCGTTGAGTGGGAACCGCAAGGGGCCATTCAAGCGTTGCCCTATGAGTGGTATCGCCTCAGGAAGACGCGCGTCTGTGGAGAAGTAGGATCGCATGCTTCCAGTATCTTGGTCGTCTGGCTGCCAGACGAATCCCTCAGTCGGGGGTTTTTGAGCACCCTGACATCGCTGTCCCAAGCCCTGGTGTGCCAGGAGTCCCAACAGAAGAGCGAATGTCTCCTGACCGACGACAAACGCAGGTTGGTTCGATTGAATCCCGCAGTACAGCAGGCAGTCACCTTCAAGATCATGGGTCCTCGCAGTTCATCGGCCTTTCGCGCACTGCTACAGGAAGCCGGGGACTTGTACGCCGATTCGCACGAAGGGTTCGGCGTCTGGCCGAATACCGGCGGCGCGATCGAGCTGTACTCGCCATGGACGAGCGCGATGAAGGGATTGCTCGCCTATGGACTCAAGAAAGACGGCGGCAAGGGAGAAGTCTGCACGACCTATGAGTCCTGTGAGCAGGAGTTTTACCGTCGGTTGGCCAATGCGAACATTCGACTTGTCTACGATGTCGGCTCGGACGATCGGTTGTTCGGCGCGCTGGTCGAAGAGTTGGAACGCCGGCAGGTGCGGCTTGGCTGGGACGCCGTGATCCTTATCGGCGAATGGGATTCATTTTACGGGCGGGCTTTGCCCATCGAGTTCCGCGCTGCGGCTTGTGCGAAAGTGGCGACCTTCTCGGAAGCCGATTTGAAACAGATTCTCGTTCCGCCGACCATCAAATCCTGGTGTCAAACTGTCGCGCGCGCCATCGATCTGCAGATTCAACGTCCCGCCGACTACGAATCGCTCACGCTCAATGTATTTCGCTATAGCTACCTAAGCGGTCTCGATGGGGAAGTGCCGGGTGACGATAGTGTGATAGCCGGTCGGGGAGAAAAGGCGAAGACCGGGGATCAGCTCAAGGATGTCCAACGAGAGCGTCCGGAAGGAACCGGTCAGCTCGACTACGTGCGGGCTCTGGTGGCGCGTATTCACGATGAAGGAGAAGGCGCAAGGGCGATCGGAATCCTGGGGACCGACCCGTACGATTCACTGCTCATTATCAAGGCGCTCCGCCCATCATTTCCACATGCGATTTTCTTTACCGTCGATCTCGATGCGCGCCATCTCCATCAGAGCGAATACAAATCAACGCGCAATATGGTGACCGCCTCCCCCTTCGGCCTGCAACTGGACGGAATGCTTCAACGCGACGTTCCGCCCTTTCGCAGCAGCTATCAGACATCGGCCTATCTGGCCGCTCTCCAAGCGGTTCAGTTCGTTGTCTGTCGACCAGACGGACAGCAGCCAGCGTCGACTCCCTGCACGTCCGGCTACCATGTCGAGTTGACGCCGGGAGACCGTATCTATGACGCGGGATCTCATCCCAGGATTTTCGAAGTGGGACGCAACGGCGCGGTAGATTTGAGCCCGGTGGACAAGGAGGGGGTGCGAACCGTTCATCCGCTGAGGCAGGATCTCGACCATACGGATGAACAGGGGCTGTTGAAGCAGGGGGTCGGATTCGACAACATCGCTGTCGCGGCAGTGTTGGTCGTCGCGCTGCTGATCGCGAGCGTCATAGCCTGGACGAATCAGCGGCTGTGGTTGTGGGTGTTGCGAAATCCTCGTCTGCTGGCGGTCATGGCCATCCTCGTCTTGGCTTCGTTTTCGGCATTCGTCGCGTTCGGCGGCGCGGCGGCACTGCTGGCCAATCATGACGAAGGAGAGCCCTTCTCTTGGACCGCCGGGGTCAGCGTCTGGCCGAGCGAACTTCTCCGTATCTTCGTCGTCATCCTCTGCCTTGTCATGCTGGGGAAGGGCCTGCGCGACCTGACCAAGAACAGCGACTTCATCAGCGAGGACTTTTTGTTCGAGGACGATTCGGGCCGCCGCCGATTGTCACCCGGGACTTTCTGGACCAACTTGCAGCGGGTGTACCATCCAGCCGCGACCAGGGCGGCGACGACCGTTGATCAAGCCTGGTCTTGGTATCGCGAGGCCGGCAAACCAGCGCAGCGAGTGGCAAGAACCATCCTCCTGTTTCTGTTGTATCTCGGGATCATGTGGCCGTTGGAATACTGGGTGCTCGACGAAGAAATGATCCAGCCCTGCCGGGGCCGATTGAGTTGCGCGATCGATTCGGTGATGACCCTGAGCAGCTTGGGCTTGGTCGTGCTGCTCAATCTAGCTGTGTTCGACGCAGTGATGTTGTGCCGGCGGTGGATCGGCTGGTTGACGGCCTCGACCGGTGGCTGGTCCGATCAGGTTCAAGAAGAATATCTCCGGGAGTACGGTCTGGGCCAGGCCCACAAAGCCGAGTTTGACAAGCTGAAATACTTGGCCGTGATCGATCTTATCGCGCGGCGGACCGGAGTCGTGAATCGTCTGATTCGCTACCCCTTCATCGCCTTGTTGATCATGATCGCCGCGCGAACCGACTACTTCGATATCTGGAATTACCCGCTCCTGCTGATTGTTGCGTGGTCATTGAACGTCCTGCTGGCGCTGCTGGGCTCGCTCCTGCTGTACCAGTCGGCCAGCAAAGCGAAGGTTGCCATGCTGGCTGGGCTTAGCCGACAGATGGTCCAGGCCTTGGGAACCGGGAAGGATCATGATGTACGCGTCAAGCAGATCCAGTACGTCATCGACGAAGTGGAAGCCAACGAACAGGGCGCGTTCGTGCCGTTCTACCAGCAGCCGGTGATCGAGTCGTCGCTCTACGGCGTCGTCGCATTGCTGCAATATTTGTATATGAGATAACGGGTCGTTTATGCGTGAAGAACAACTCGGTGGGCTGCGGACACGGATCACAGGCGGCACAGACGGAAAGGGTGGAGGTCGTGGTCCTCTCGTTCTGCTCTTGCACGGCTTCGGCGCGCCAGGGGACGATCTTGTGTCGCTGGCCGACGTCTTGAACGTGCCGACCGGGACGAGGTTTATCTTTCCCGAAGGCCCGCTCTCGCTGAGTTTTGGGTCGAGGGATGCGCGCGCTTGGTGGCTGATCGATATGGCGCGCATTGCAGCGGATCAAGCGGCTGGTCGGGTGCGCGATCTCTCGCAAGATATTCCCAAAGGCCTCGCTCCGGCGCGTGCGACGATGCTGGCGTTTCTCAAAGAAGTCGAACACACATTCGGCGCGGATCCGCGCAAGACCATTCTCGGGGGATTTTCCCAGGGCGCCATGCTGTCTTGTGATGTGATTCTCAGAACGGCGCAGCCCTATGCCGGACTGATACAGTTGTCCGGCACGCTCCTCGCCACACAGGAATGGGGTCCGTTACTTCAGAAGCGCAAAGGGCTGCCGGTCTTTCAAAGCCATGGGATGCAGGACGAGCTTCTTCCCTACGTGGGAGCAGAGGCGCTGCGAGATACGCTGACTCACGCGGGACTCTCGGTGGAATGGCACAGCTTCCGTGGTGGCCATGAGATTCCGAGGGCGGTGCTGCAGCGGCTTGGCGTCTTTCTCACGAAGGTGCTGACGGAACCATGAGCGCACTCGAACCGTTTTATCTCACAGGGTCAGACGGGAAGTGCGTTCGCGGCGATCGCTTGGTCGGGGAAGATCGCCAGATCCTCTTCATCACCGGCTTTCTCTCAAAACGGTGGGGCAACAAGAGCAAGGCGCTCGCGCAGTGGTGTGAAGAGAGAGGCTGGGGGTTCTGTTGTTATGACGTTCGAGGCTTTGGCGATTCAGACGGACAGTTCACCGACTATACGCTCTCCGATTGGATGGCTGACGCGCGCGTGGTGCTTGGACTCATCAAGAACGGTCCGCCGATTATCATTGTGGGCAACTCGCTCGGCGGATGGATCGCCTGGCTCATGGCACAGGAGTATCCCGCTGTCGAAAAGCTCGTCCTCATCGCTCCTGCCTTCAATATGATGGGTGTGCGAGCGAAAACTATTGATCCTGAACGGCAGCATGATTGGCATACGGCTGGCTGGATGCCCTGGGATGATGAACCGGCTCATCGGGATTTTCCTCTCGCATGGAAATGGGTTGAAGAGAGCGAGGCCTATTGGAAGACGAGCTTCGACCGACTCAGGCCGGTGAAGACGACGATCCTCCACGGTCTCCAAGATACAGTGATTCTGCCAAGCGGGAGCAGTGACTTCGTCGAGCAACTACTCGCGTGCGACCCCGCGTTCCCTGTCGAACTCGATCTGATTCCCGGCGATCATCGATTGAGCAGTGATGAACAGGTTGAACGGTTTCGTCGGCTTGTCCTTGAAACCCCATGAGGCGCAACGATGCTCACCTTGATTCATAAAGAATGCGGCGGACCTGCCCTGGACGAATCGCCGGTCGGCGAAGTCTGCGCCATCCCGATCGACCGGTTCCCATTCACCTGCTTCAACTGCCTTGAGGAAATTGACGACGAATCGGAAGTCCGGCTCTCCGAAGAATTGGGCATTTGACGGAACACACCCTTTCTCTCAGACTCCATCCAACTGGTTGTACAACAGGATAGGCTTTTGTTATCGTGAGCCCTTCAGCAGGGCTAATTACAAGGAGAACGGTGTTCCATGGCAACGAATGACAAGCAGGTTATTTTCTCACTCGTGAATGTCGGCAAGGTCTATCCGCCGAAGAGGCAGGTGCTGCGCGAGATCTACCTTGGATTTTACTACGGTGCGAAGATCGGTGTATTGGGTCTCAATGGATCGGGGAAGAGTTCGCTGCTCAGGATCATTGCCGGAGTCGATCAGAACTACACAGGAGAGATCACCCGCTCGAAGGGCTACAGCGTCGGCCTGCTGGAACAGGAACCGCAGCTCGACTCGGACAAGACGGTGAAAGAAATCGTCGAAGAGGGGAAGAAAGAACTCGTGGCTATGCTGCACGAATACGATGCAGTCAGCAACAAGATGGGCGAGGCCGGCCCCGATGAACTGGAAAAGCTGCTGGAGAAGCAGGCACAGCTGCAAGAGAAGATCGAAGCGGCGAACGGGTGGGAATTGGAGAACGTGCTCGAACTCGCTATGGACGCGCTGCGTTGTCCACCGCCTGATGCGAAGGTCGGGGTGCTCTCCGGCGGCGAGAAGCGCCGGGTGGCCCTCTGCCGCCTTATGATCCAGGAGCCGGATATTTTATTACTCGATGAGCCGACGAACCATCTGGATGCCGAGTCCGTGCAATGGCTGGAGCAGCATCTTCAGCAATACAAAGGCACGGTCATTGCCGTGACGCACGACCGCTACTTTCTCGACAACGTCGCCGGCTGGATTCTCGAACTCGATCGCGGCCACGGTATTCCGTTCCAGGGAAACTACACCTCCTGGTTGGAGCAGAAACAGGTGCGGCTGGAAAAAGAAGAAAAAGCTGAATCGAAGCGCCGCAAGTCGTTGGAGCATGAATTGGAATGGATCCGCATGTCGCCGAAAGCCCGCCAGTCGAAGGGCAAGGCGCGGCTCAACCGCTATGAGGAATTGGTCAATCAGAAACAGGACGAGCAGGCCGCGGATTTGGAAATCTACATCCCACCGGGCCCACGGCTGGGCGATGTGGTGGTCGAATGCATGGGCGTCAGTAAATCCTACGGGGACAAGGTTCTCTATGAGAATGTAAACTTCAGTCTCCCCAAGGGCGGCATTGTCGGCGTGATCGGTCCGAACGGCGCCGGCAAGACGACGATGTTCCGCATGATCATCGGGAAAGAGAAACCGGATGCGGGAACAATCAAGATCGGTGAGACGGTCACGCTTGGCTACGTGGACCAGGATCGCAGCTTGGACCCGGCCAAATCCGTCTACGACATCATTTCCGAGGGCCACGAAACCATTATGCTCGGCAAGACCGAAGTCAACGCCAGGGCCTACTGTGCCCGGTTCAATTTTGCCGGCACTGATCAGCAGAAGAAGGTGAAGGATATCTCCGGCGGCGAACGCAACCGGGTGCACCTGGCCCGCATGTTGAAAGAGGGGGCGAATCTCATCATCCTCGACGAACCGACCAACGATCTCGACATCAATACCTTGCGCGCACTGGAAGAAGGATTGGAACGTTTCGCCGGCTGCGCCGTCATCAGCAGTCACGATCGCTGGTTTCTGGACCGGATCGCGACCCACATCATGGCGTTCGAGGGCGACAGCAAGGTGGTCTGGTTCGAAGGGAATTACAGCGAGTACGACGCGGATCGGAAGAAACGGCTTGGTAAAGAAGCTGATCAGCCGCACCGGATCAGATACCGGAAGCTGACTCGCCAGTAATCCATCCACCATGGCACCTCGCGCGATCATTACTGGGGCGGCGGGATTGATCGGGCAGTACCTTGTGAAGACCGCTGCTCGATGGGCGCCGGGTTTGGATGTACAGGGACTGACCCGCGCGGAACTTGAATTGACCGACATGTCGAAGGTGGAAGCGCGGATCCATGCGCTGAAGCCAGACCTCCTCATCCATTGCGCCGCTCTCAGTCGAACCAAAGACTGCGAGCAAGACCCCGACCAAGCCCGCCGCATCAATGTGGAGGCCACTGCGCACCTCGCGCAACTGTCTCAGGACATTCCATTCATCTTCCTGTCCAGCGGGGAAGTCTTCGATGGAAAGACCGGCTGGTATGGCGAAACGGATGAACCGAACCCGATCAACGTGTATGGCCAGACCAAGCTGGAAGCCGAACAGGCCGTCTTGCAGAATCCCAGACATACCGTCGTTCGGATTGTCCTGACCGCCGGAACTTCGGAGCGCGGCGACAGGAGTTTTGTCGAAGATATGTGTCGGAGTGCCATGGCCGGCAAGGACGTGACGCTCTACGCCGACGAGTTCCGCTGCCCGCTTCCTGCCGGGGTCATCGCCCGAGCCATTTGGGAATTAGTCGATCGCAAGCAATCGGGCCTCTATCACTTGGGTGGGAGCGAACGGCTCTCGCGCTGGGACATCGGTGAAATCTTGCTGTCTTGGTATCCGGAGCTGAAAGGTTATCTAAAAAAAGGCTCCGCGCGCAACCACATCGGGAGTCCCCGGCCCGCCGATCTCTCGCTCCGCTGCGACAAGATTCAGCGCCTCCTGTCGTATCCCATTCCGGGATTTCGAGAATGGCTCGCTGGGCGTCCGCGCCGAGGAGCCGACCTGTGGGATTATCTCGATGGAAGTTCGTGAAGCGCAGCTTAGGGGGTTTGCTTGAGAGCGGCGAGGCGCGCCTGGGCCGTGGTTGCTTCTTTGCTGGCTGGATAAAGACGGATCACATCCTCGTATAACTGCTTCGCGTGGGGCAGGTTCATCTGGCGCTCTTCGAACTGAGCGGTCTCGAGCAGTTCCTTGGCCTTGTCGCCGGAACAACTCAGCAGCAACGTACAGCAAATCGCACAGAGCATGAGTCGCGTGATTTTCATGGGAGTCCTTTCCAGAAACATCCTGCTGACCTGACTCAGCGTTGTCTATCAAACCGAATCAATGCCATAGCGGGGTACCGCGATACCTTCGCTCCGACAGTTCGGGCATCGGCTTGGGCTTGTGAGACGCCTGCGGTCACGAAAGACAAAGTCACAGTCCTGACAGCGTGCCGGGTCCAAGATGAATCGCTGGGTTTTGTCCCGCGCGATCGATTTCACCACATGTACGAGATGATCCTCAACCTGTCTCTCAGGAATCGCGAGCATCTGAGCCAATTGGTGTGTCGTCAGGCGCGTGCCGGTCAGCAGTTCAATGATGCCCTGACGCGGGGTGCGTTCAGGAGGAAGCATGGGGGTATGGTAGGCGGGCAGGCGTTGAAGCTCAAGAAGTGTCGATGAAACCATAGTCGATGCCCGGCCTGCAGACTACTCTGCTTCCTTCAGCGTGAAGATGCTCACCTCTTGATCGCAGAGCCCACCGCAATTGCTCGTGAGCCTCTTGATTGCCACCACACCGTTTCTGCCGACGTACGTCCAGCCTTTGAGAAGATTTATTTCTTCGGCACCGCGACTCACCGAGTACAATGAATAAAAGAATGGATTTGGTACCAGCTCTCCAGGGACACACTGGTATTGAACCATAGTGTATAGCCGTTCCGTTTCATTCGTCGGATGGATCAAGTAGTGCAACTCAATGTCGGCTGAACCGACCTGACTACCGGCTGTGCCGGTCCTCTCAGAGAGTTTGATAAACATGCCGGCGACATCTAGCCGCGTGGTGCCATGGCCCATAATCAATGACGAACAGGGGTCGCGGTTCGGGGGCGGACCGGTCTGATAGTAGCGCTTGGGGTGGGGCAGTTCGCGGCTGCCGGCCCAAGCGCCTGCTTCATGCTTTCTGCGAGTTGCTCATCCAGCATCTGAGCCGTTGACTCCGCCTGTGAGCCCAGAGATTTCTTCAGCGCCGCGCCCTCGGCACCAGCAAACAGCTGCGCACTGCCGAGGCCCTGCACGAGCTGTGACAGCGCCTCACACACCGTCTTCGCCACTTTGAACGGCTGCAAGGACTCGGGGTTGACCGGTATCTTGCGCCACTCCCCCTTTTCGTTCGGCCCTGGTTCGAGCGACGGCAACTCGATCGGCGGCTCGTCCGACACAGTAGATTGGGTGGGCTCTGTTGCAGGCTGAAGAACCCTTGGACTTGGCGAGGAATAAACCTTCTTCGGATCGTATTCGAGCGGATGCGAGGAGGGCAGATGCTTGTCTCCACCTCCGCAACTAGCGGTCAAGAACAAACTCAGGAGGAGAAGAACGCTGGTTCGCATATGGTGGTTCCCGTGTTGGGACAACCAGAACCGTTAGAATGGCCGCCATGCTAGCCAATGCAGCTGGCTTCTGCAACCGGTTGCCTCAGCCAGTTGCCCCCTCCAACGTGTTGGCGTACAATCCGCCCCACTCGCTTGGAGGATCTGCTCGTGCGATATGTCGTTCTGGCTGTGGCTCTCTGTCTCTCCTCCACCGCCTACGCGGGCAACATCAAAGACACCGATCTGATTACCAGCAACACCTTCTTTCTACCGCCTAGCACAGCAAACACCGTCTTCATCCAAGCGCGTAATTCATCGGACAACGAAGGCGTATCGCTCACCGACCTCGGTGCTCGCCTGACGGCGAAAGGCTATCAGATCATCCAAGACCCCAGCGTAGCGCACTACATCGTGCTGGCGAACATTGTGTATTGCAACATCACGAAACCGGAGATGCCGGTGGAATCTATTGTCGCAAGCGGTTATGGATCAGGCATCGGCTCCTCCGTTATGGGCGGCCTGCATGGTTTGACCGGCATGGCCAGTATGGCAGGCCCCCAAGGTGCGATTGTAGGTACCGCCGCCGAAATTGGCCTGAGCGCCATTGAAGGAATCGGTAGTGCGGTCGGCAGTCTATTTAGTGGACCCTCAACGACCAAGATGCACGATGACGTGAACTATGCCTGTGTCGCCGACCTGCAAATCACCGAACAAGGGACCACAGCGTCAGCCCCTGCACCGGCCAAATCGGGAACCAGCCAGCAGCCAGGCGTCTATCAAACTCGTCTCGCCGCCGATGTGCATCAAAAGAAACTCGACGAAGTAGAAGCCACGCCCTTGTTGCAGCAACGCTTGAGCGCCGCCGTGGCAGGAAACTTTTGAGATGAGCTGTTCGTCTGATCGCCTCACGACTTATGTTTCACGTTTCACGAGGCTGCTCTTTGCATTGTTCTTGTGCAGCCTGGCCACCGGCTGCTCCAACATCATTCGCTCCGGCCTGATGAACAGCAATACGGTGTTCCTCGATCCCAGCATGAATCGCACAGCCTATCTCCAACTACGGAATATCTCGGAGAATCAAAACATCACACTTACAGGTGTTCAGACCAAACTTACAACCAAGGGCTACCAAATCACCAAAGATCCTGAACAGGCGAACTATTGGATCCAAGCCAAGGTCGTGTATTGCCATAAGGGCGCCGACGGCGTTACGCCGGAATCTGTTGCGAAGGCGAACTTCGGTGCTGGTGTCAGCAGTGGGGGAACCGCCATGGCTTCCGCCAGTTCGATGGGCGGCGATCAAACAGGGAGAGTGATGCCAGGCGTCATGCCGCTGGGGGGGATGATGGGCATGGGCGCGATGCCCTTGGGTGGCGGGATGCCCGACATAAACGCCATGATGGCTCAGGCCATGGCCATGAGCGGTGGGCGAGGAGGCTTTCCCGGTATGCAGATGCAACAGGCTCCGAAAGAAGAGGGTGACACCTATCTCTGCGTGACCGATGTACAAATTACCGATCGCAAAATGGGTAAACCCTTAGGCCAACCCATGGCGGGGCAAGCCATGGCCGGACCGAAAGTGCAGCAGATGCGGATGGTGGGTCACGTCCGCCAGAAAGATCTCGATATTCCTGAGGCTACCCCGATCATTCAAGAAAAGATCTCGACTGGTATTGCAGGGCTGTTCTAGCAGATCTCGATCGCACCGCGACTTTTCTGATCCTCTGCGATCTTCCCCATGATCCTGTTATACTAACCGCGTTTGAGATTCGTTCACTCCTCACAAAGGCGGTCACGCGATGAGCGCTCCCGATTGGGGTGAACTCGCCGAACTCGCGCTGAAACGCGTTGTGGCCTCCGGGGCTGAGTACGGCGATATCCGGATTCTCGACAGCAGAACCCAGACCATCAGCGGTGAAGATCGCCGCATCGCGTCCATTCGAGAAACGCAGGACAGAGGGTTTGGTCTTCGCGTCCTCTATCACGGTGCCTGGGGCTTTGCCGCTAGTTCGGTGTGTTCGCTGGAAGAAGCCCCGCGTGTGGCTGAATTGGCGATCGAAATTGCTAAAGGCTCCGCGTCCCTCTCGAGTGAACGAGTGAAACTCGCCGATGAACCGATCTATCAAGACCGGGTCGTCACGGCGAGAAGGATCGATCCGTTTGCCGTCGCGATCGAAAAGAAAACAGCGCTCCTCCTAGAGACGATGGAGTCTGTCCATCGGCAACCCGGCATTGTGAGGAGCAGCGCGAGTCTGTGGGCCAGCCGAGAACGCAAGCTCTTTGTGTCGACCGAAGGATCGCGCCTAGAATTCGACCTTCTGGCCCTAAGCGGAGATTTCGATGCCACAGCAATTCACGGCGGGCGGTTCGCCTCGCGGAGTTTCAATACGCCGCATCTTCGGACGGGCTATGAATTGATCGAGGGTGCGAATTTCCTGGCCGAGGCTCCCCGCATCTCATCTCAGGCCGTCGAGAAAGTGAATGCGCCAACCACCGAGCCGGGCCTGTACGATCTCGTCCTCGATCCGGAACATCTGTCGCTCACGATGCATGAATCCTGCGGCCATCCGAGTGAGCTCGATCGCGCGCTCGGGTACGAGGCCTACTATGCCGGCACCAGTTTTCTCACGACCGAAAAGCGAGGAGCCTTTCAATATGGCTCTCCGTACGTCAATCTCGTGGCTGACAACTGCGAACCGGAGACCCTCGCCGCGACCGGCTACGACGACGATGGCGTGGCCTGCCAGCAATGGGACATTGTGCGCGACGGGATCTTTGTCGGCTATTGCACGAACCGCGAGGTCGCGCCGAAAATCGGCGAGATGCGCTCGCGTGGATCCAATCGAGCAGACGGCTGGGGTAGTGTTCCGATCGTCCGCATCGCGAACATCGGCCTTGAACCGGGCGCCGCCACCCTCGACGAGCTGCTCGCCGATGTGAAACGCGGCATTTACATCGAAGGCCACGGATCCTACAGCATTGATCAACGACGGTATAACTTCCAGTTCGGCGGCGATGCATTTTGGCTGATCGAGAACGGGAAGCGGACCCACATGGTTCGTGATGTCGTCTACCATGGAATCACCCCGGAGTTCTGGGGCAGCTGCGACGGGGTTGCGGATCGGTCGCACCGCCGGCGGTACGGATTTATCACATGCGGCAAGGGTCAGCCTGCCCAGTCCGGCTGGATGACCCACGCGGCGTCCCCCGCGCGGTTCCGCAACGTCAACGTCATCGGAGGGCAGTCCGGATCATGAGTGCGACCGGTCACAAGACCTGGCCGAAGCTGACGAGCCGTGAGGAGTTCCGCTTTCTCGCGGACCTGGTCCTGAAACATTCGACCGGCGACCATACGCTCGTGTCGTTGCACGATAGGCAGAGCGGGACGACGCGGTTTGCAAACAATCAGATTGTCCAGAATGTCGATACGAGGCGCGGGTTTTTGAATGTGACGGTCGCGTTCGAGCGGCGTCATGGCACCGCCGGCACGACGGACTTTACCGCGGGGGCGGTGCAAGAGACGGTGGCCAGAGCTGTGCAGATCGCGCATCTGTCGCCGGACGATCCGGAATATCTCCCGCCGGTAGAGTCACAGCAATATGTGACGCCTCCTACCACGCGACCCGAAACTGCCGTGGCCGGGCCGGCCCGTCGGCTGGAATATGCAAACGAGGCGATCGGGCAATGCCGGATGGAAAATCTTGGCGCAGCCGGAATCGTGTCCTCGTCGATGGCCACGGTCGGAGTGGCCGCGAACACAGGACTTTTTGCCCATGAAGAACGGACCGATGCACGATTCAGCCTGACGGTTCAGGCCGGCGAGGCTACCGGATGGGGTGCCGCGGCCCATCGTTCCATCGATCATCTCAAGGTTCAGGAGCGGACACTCACCGCGATCGGTAAGGCCAAACGTGGCCTGGAGGTGCGCGAGCTGCCGCCTGGGCGCTATACCGTGATTCTTGAGCCGGCTGCCGTCGCGGGCTTGTGGTCCGCGCTGCTCTGGGCGCTCGATGCGAAGGCTTACGGGAAAGGCACAAGTGCCTTCGCAGGAAAATTGGGCCAGTCGATCGTCGACAAGCGACTGACGCTCCGCAATATGCCGGCGCACGAAGATCTCTTGGGCCTGGGGTTTACCACCGATGGATTACCGACCGTGGCATCCGACTGGATCGCCGATGGGGTGCTCACACAGCTTGCCTACGATCGGTTCACCGCGAAGGGGCGAGGGATCAACAAGATCCCCACACTCGACGCCCCCTGCCTATTGGGAAGAGGATCGTCCTTGCCGACGCTACATGAATTGATCAAAAGCACGGAGCGCGCGATCCTCGTGACAAACTTCTGGTACATCCGAACGGTCAATCCGACGGATCTTACCCTGACTGGCATGACGAGAGACGGCACGTTTCTCGTCGAGAACGGAGCGATCGTATCGGCGGTGAAGAACTTTCGGTTTCACGAGAGCCCCCTGCGAGTCTTCAACCGAATTGAGGCTTTCACCAATCCGGCTGAAGCGATCACGTCAGAAACCGGCAAGTTTCTCGTCCCGGCGATGACGCTTCGCGACTTCAATTTTTCCAGCGTCACCCGATTCTGAGGTTCGTCCGCTGTGAGTGGACAAGAAAGGCGGTGGACATGATGTGGATGACAAGGTGGCGCCTTATGGCAGCGTTGGGGACGAGCCTGTTGGGCGCCGGTTGCAATATTGTGGGAACTTCAACGCAAGAGGATCTTGGACAAGGGATCGTAAGAGGCACGTTGGGGGCTCAACTGGCTGGCGAGGTGCGGCCCTCAATTCCAGCAAACGTTTTGGCGTTACGCGGCCAGGTAACGGCGGTGGAGGGTGGGGCCTATGTGCTTCAGGAAGTCAGTGGTATCGATCATCGTGTGGCACATGACGAAAATACTCGAATCGACCGACCGGCCCATGTCGGGGATCGAATTGAAGTCTTCGTAGATGACAGAGGCCGCGCAATCCGTATTCGGAACATCGATCAGGATGAACGAATGCGGTAAATCAAGCCTGGGGAAGAGAAAAAGGTTCATATGGGTTAGGAGAGGGTCGATGTTTGCCATGCTCTTGGTTGTAGTTATCGCTTGTTGGGCTACAATGTTTTCACCGGCACAAGCTGCGCGTACCGACCAGACTGATGCTCCGCCGCTGTTCGACAATTTAGGTTCTCTCCATCATCCCATCACCACCACATCGGAACAGGCCCAACGGCATTTCGATCAGGGGCTTCGACTCGTCTATGCCTTCAACCACGAAGAAGCGATCAGGTCGTTTGAGGCTGCGACGCTACTCGATTCTCAGGCGGCCATGCCCTATTGGGGAATTGCGCTGGCGCTTGGCCCCAACATCAATAGTGCGATGGAGAAGAAAGACGAACATCGCGCCATCGAGATGGTCCAGAAGGCTCGGCGACTTGCAGGTCGCGCCACTCCCGTGGAGCAAGCCTACATCGAGGCGTTGGTCGCGCGGTATGTGGGTCGGAAGGGGGTCAAGCGCAAGGGACTCGATGAAGCCTATGCGAAGGCCATGCGATCGGTGGCGCAGCAATTCCCCAAGGATGATGATGCGGCCACGTTGTTTACAGAAGCGCTCATGGATCTGCGGCCTTGGGATTTTTGGAAACCGGATGGGCGACCTCAGCCTGGCACAGACGAGATCGTCACGACGCTCGAGGCCGTGCTTGCACGGAACCCCGATCATCCGGGGGCCTGCCACTACTATCTGCATGCGGTCGAGGCGTCATTGCAGCCGGAACGGGCCTTGCCCTGTGCGGAGCGGCTGCCGGGTCTCATGCCGGGGGCCGGCCATCTCGTTCATATGCCCGCACATATTTACATGCGGGTCGGGAGGTACCACGAAGCGGTGGAACGGAATCAGCAGGCAGCCCACGTCGATGAGCAGTACTTGGCCGGTCAACATCCAACCGGCGAGTATGCCGACGGCTACTACACCCATAATCTCCATTTTCTCTGGGCGTCCCTTGCAATGGAGGGGCGTAATGTCGAAGCGATGAAGGCTGCTCGCAATTTAACGGCGACTATCACAGAGGAGGAAGCCCGAAAAGATCGCGGGAAGGAGCTGTACCTCCCGACGCCGATCTTTTCGATGATTCGATTTGGCCGGTGGGAAGAGTTGCTCAGGGAACCTCCGCCGCCCAAGGGGTTGCGATTGATGGAAGGGATGTGGCGGTTCGGGCGAGGGCTTGCCCTCGTTGCGACCGGTCGGCTTCCCGGGGCTGAGGGAGAACGCGTCGTCCTTGCCGGTCTCACGAAGCAGATCCGCCGGGATCGTACGGCAGAAGAAAAGATCGAACGGGCGCTTCTCAAAATTGCCGAGCGGGTTCTGTCAGGAGAGATCGCTGTTCGCCGCCAGCGCTACGATGACGCAATCCGGCTGTTCGATGAAGCGATCAAAATGGAAGAAGCGCTCCCATATTCGGAGCCGCCGCTTTGGCCATTGTCCGTGCGGCACCATTTGGGGACAGCGCTCTTGCTGGCCGATCGCCCGGCAGAAGCGGAAGCGGCCTATCACGTGGATCTTCTGCGATATCCTGACAACGGGTGGGCGCTGATCGGATTGATCCAGAGCCTGCGAGCCCAACAGAAGGATGATCAGGCGGTTGAGGCCGAAGATCGGTTCAAGAAGGCCTGGGCTCATGCCGACTTCATTCCGGCTGCATCTCGAATGTGAAGCGTGATGCATCATGGACAAATCAGCGAGCGCGTGCTTGACAGTCAAGACAGTTGCTGTCCCCTCTTCCCCACGGCCATGCCCGTATGGAAGTGTAAGATCTCACACAGCTATTCGACTGAGTCAGTGAGGAGGGCCATTTATGAGAAGACAAGCCGCTTTATCAGTTCTTGCCGTGGCCGTTTTCCTCATTGGAGTTTGGAATGTCCAGTCGACCAGCCAGGCAGCAGCGGGTGCGACCCCAGGCAAGGCGTACTTCGCGGGGGGCTGTTTCTGGTGCATGGAAGAAGTCTTCGAGAAGGTTGAGGGAGTGCTGTCTGCGACCTCGGGATATATGGGGGGGACGGTCGCCAGTCCGAGCTATGAAGAGGTGTCTGCTGGACGAACGGGGCATGCTGAGTCGGTCGAAGTGGTCTATGACCCAGCCAAAGTGAGTTACCAGAAGTTACTGGAGGCGTTCTGGCACAACGTCGATCCGATCACGCCGAACGCACAGTTCTGCGACCACGGCAGCCAGTATCGCTCCGCCATTTTCTTTCAGACCGATGACGAGAAACGCGTGTCGGACACCTCCAAACAGGGGATCGAGCAATCGAGGCGATTCACAGAGCCGATCGTCACGCAGATCGTGATGGCCTCGCAGTTCTATCCGGCCGAGGAGTATCACCAAGATTTCTACAAGAAGAATCCTATCCGCTACAAACTCTACAAATATAATTGCGGTCGCGCCCAGCGGCTGGAAGCCTTGTGGGGAAAACCATAACGTAAGCCGGGCGTCTTCTCCCATCGATTTGACCCATCGCAAGAGTCCCGCGACAAGCCCCCCACCCTCAGTGTATATTTCTGACCCAGCAATTTGTGCCGACATCTTTGCCCAGTGAGGTCCAGTCTGTGAAACGTCCGATCCGACAATCGACTAGAAAACCTGTGATCGGTGTCATGGGTCCGGCCAAGGCCGGCACCAGAGAATTGGCCGACGCCAAAATCTTGGGAGAACTCATCGCGCGTCAAGGATGGGTGGTGTTGACAGGCGGGCGCGCGAGCGGCGTGATGGACGCGGCTAGCGAGGGGGCGAAATCGGTACCTGGCAGCTTGACGATTGGGATTCTTCCGGATGGCAAAACGCAGGTGTCTCGGTATGTCGACGTAGCGATCGTCACGGATTTGGGCCAGGCGCGCAACAACGTGAATGTGATGTCCAGCGATGTCATCGTGGCCTGTGGGCTCGGCGGTACCGGAACGGTCTCAGAGGTTGCGCTGGCGCTGAAGGCAAAGAAGACCGTGATATTGTTGGGAGCCGACAAAGACGGTGTGGGCCTGTTCAAAAACCTCGCGCCACATCTTGTCCATGCCGCTGCCTCGCCCGAAGAGGCGGTGAAGCTGATCGGCGATCTGCTGTAGCGGGATGCTGAAAAAGCCCGCCAGCGTCGTTCTCGCATCGTTCAGATCCTCAACGTACCCAAGAGGGTACGCCTCCGGATCTTCACTCGCTGCGGCCTTGCTGGACGAGCTTTTTG
>JBDSDL010000057.1:0-4131 GCA_039920585.1 Nitrospiraceae bacterium
CAACCTTGCCTCCTTATGATCATGTGCAATCATTGTTGGGCGCTACATTCGACCTGCAGGAATTTCCGTTCACCGCGGCCACGCAAGCAGCCACTCGCGAGAAATTTATCGAAGCTTTGCGGACTCACGGCCGCATGGTTCCGATGTTCGGCCTGGCGTTGAAGGGAGGCAGCCGCTACGTCACACTGAGCCTGAAACCGGCCCATCGCCCGCCCGCGCACGCCTCTCCTCGCGCCAAACTCGATGTGTCACTGCTCCAACAACTCGTCGTCGCAGCGCTCTGTCCAACGCCACAGGAACAGGAGGCCATCCTCTATACGAAGGATGACCATGAAGCCTTGGATTGGGTGGCGAAGGGAACGGGAACCGGGGCACTGCTGCTCAACGCGACAAAAGTCAGCGAAGTGCAAGCCGTCGCAACGGTCGGCGAGCGCATGCCCCACAAATCGACATACTTCTTCCCAAAGCCGCTGACGGGACTCGTCATTAACGTGATGGAGGAATGAGCGTTCAGCAATCAGCTATCAGCTCAGAGAATCTGTACCGGTAGTCCTTTTCTAAGGCTGACTGCTGAAAGCTGATCGCTGTCTGCTCATCAAGACACATGAAAGCCAAAATTCTCATCGTCGACGACGATTCCGATATTGCCACGATGCTGGAGGATCGACTGCAGGCCTCCGATTATGGAACTGTAACCGCACGCGATGGGGTCGAAGCACTCGAGCTGATCGAACGGGAAGCTCCGCACCTCATGTTGCTCGATCTGGATATGCCGCGTCTGACCGGCCTTGAAGTCCTCAAGCGGCTCCCAACAGTGCGACCGGCCGAAGACCTCCCAGTGATCGTCATGACCGCCCATGCCTCGATCGATGCCGCCGTCGAAGCCATGAAAACAGGCGCCTACGACTTTCTCACCAAGCCGCTGGACAAAGATCACCTCCTCCTCGTCATCGGCAAGGCGTTGGAGCGAGACAGCCTCAAACGGCAGGTAGCCTGTCTCAAGTCCGAAGTCGACAGCCGCTATGCCTCGATCGTGGGCATGAGCGCGAAAATTCGTGCGGTGATGGAGTCGGCGCAACGTGCCGCGAAGTCCGATGTCGGCGTGTTACTGCTTGGTGAAAGCGGGACAGGCAAGGAACTCTTCGCTCGTTCCATCCACCAGTGGAGTCCGCGTCAGGCCATGCCGCTGGTGGTCATCAACTGTGTCGCCCTTACGGAAACGCTGCTCGAGAACGAACTCTTCGGGCATGAACGCGGGGCCTTCACCGGCGCGGACCGTCTGCAAAAAGGCAAACTGGAGATGGCAGATGGAGGCACGATTTTCCTGGATGAAATCGGAGACATGTCGCTCCCGCTGCAAGCCAAACTCTTGCGTGTGCTCCAGGACAGGGAATTCCATCGAGTCGGCGGCACACGCCTCGTGTCAGTCAATATTCGGATCATCGCCGCCACGAACAAGGATCTCAGGCAGGCTGTGAAGACCGGTGAGTTTCGCGAGGATCTTTTTTTCCGTTTGAACGTCATCAGCCTGACCTTGCCCCCGCTCCGCGAACGGCCCGATGACCTCCCTGCTCTGGCCAAGTTTTTCTTGAACCGGCATGCCAGGGATGCAAAACGTCCCGGAATGATGTTCAGCCCTGCGACAATGGAGGCCATGCGACGGCATCCTTGGCCAGGCAACATTCGCGAATTGGACAACGTCGTCGCCCGAGCCGTCGTCTTGAACCAGTCGGACCTCATCGAACCGGACATGCTGTCCTTGGATACCATGGGTCACACCTCGCCAGGTGAACCCCTCCCCTACCTCTCACTCCCATACCATGAGTCGATGCAGCAACATAGCCGCTACATCATCGAGCAAGCCATCGAACAAGCAGAGGGCAATCAGACGAAAGCCGCAGACCACCTCAAGCTCCAACGCACGTATCTAGCCCGCTTGATCAAACAACAGAAGGTGAAGGCGGAGCAGGATTAGCGTTAGCAGGGTGCTGAAAGCCAGGCGAGGGACAAGTGGCACGAGGCGAGAGGAAAGACCTTCCTTCTAATCGCCCTAGCCTCTGGCCCCTCGCCTCTCGCCCGAACATTGGAGATTGCCGCAGAAGCGTTCATGAATAATGCGGCTACGCAGACAGCTGTCTTGAGGCGAGGGTGATGCGACCGGCTGATGCGTCATGCTCGGCCTGCGCATAGCGCTCCGGTGTCCCGATGTCCGACCAGTACCCCTCACAGTCATACCCGAATACCGCCTCCCCCCGCTGAATCGCCGCCACATAGGAGTCGATGATCGACGATTCCTTGCTCTTGGGCACATCGCGCAGGAGACGAGGATGAAGGATATGAATTCCGGCGAACATGCGGGGCTGGGTCGGAACAGACTCTGATTTCCCTCGGCCGGTAATGCGCACGATACGGTTGTCCGAATCCATTTCCACGAGGCCCCACCGTGCCGCCTCAGGATCTTTGCACAGAACCAACGTCGCCATGGCGTTGCGCTGCTGGTGAAACGCGCACAACGCACCGAGATCGAGTTCCACGAGCGTATCGCCGTTGAGCACCAACACCGACTCACCGGAAAAATTCGGTTCCGCCTGTTTGAGGCCGCCCCCCGTGCCCAAAATTACCGGCTCGCGCGAATAGATGATCCGCAGCCCGTACCTCGAGCCGTTGCCCAGCGCCTGCTCGATCATCGGTCCGAGGTGGTGCAGATTGATGACGACGTCGTGGAACCCATGCCTCTTCAGGAGCAAGAGATTCCACACGATCAGCGGCGTACCCGCGATGGGGAGGAGCGGCTTCGGAATCATGTTCGTGAGCGGTCTCATGCGAGTACCCAAGCCCGCTGCGAGAATCATGGCTTTCATATCGAAGTGCTGAGTTGAAATTCAGAATTCATCGTTCAGCATTCACCCTTTGCTACTGCAGCTCCGGCACGTAGGGAGTGAGATGTTTCCGGAGCGTGGCCAACTCGGGATACTTCTGGAGATTACGTTTGACATAATTCAAGACTCGCGGAATGTCGGCAAGGAAAGTGGGATTGCCTTTGACCCGATCGATGTAGACGAATCGCCCTGCTGCTTTGAGGTTACGCTGGATGCTCGTGAAGTCGAACAGGCGGCGGAAGGCCTCTCGGTTGGTCCACACCTGCCGATGCGCCGCCATCTGATCGAGATAGCGGTTGATCAAGCGGTCAATCAGCACCTCGTCGAGTTCGATGTAGGCGTCGCGCAATAGCGAGGCGAGATCGTACGTCGCCGGCCCCATCAAGGCGTCTTGAAAGTCGATAACGCCGAGCCGTTCGCCATCGACCATCAAATTGCGCGAGTGATAGTCCCGGTGAACAAAGACGCGCGGTTGGCCGGCAAGCGACTCGGCAATCTTCTCGAATTCACCACGAATGGGCAAGTGATCGTCAACGCACATCGGTTTCCCCTGCCTCGCTACGATCCCATATTCCAGAAAATGGTCGAACTCCCACATGAGGAGCGGCACATCGAAACTTCGGTGGAACGCGAGACAATTCAGATCGGCTGGTGAGGTCGCCGTCGATTGCATATGCGCGAGGGCATCGACAGCCTGTGTATAGCGCGCTTCCACGTCTGCCGCACTCGCCCCGCGACAGGCTTCCGAAAGTGTACGGTCCCCAAAATCTTCAAGATACAACAACCCCGCAGCCTGATCGTAGTGATACAAACGTGGAACGGAGACCCCGGATTTGGATAAGTGGGAGAGGATGTTCAGAAACGGTAATTCAGCGACCTGATGAGCCACCCCACTGACGGCCTCTTCCGATTGCTTGAAGGCCTCCGGCTCTGCCAACTGCATGAGAATCACCGATCGAGCAGCGCCCCCAGTCAACTCGATGCGAAAATACCGCCGGTTAGAGGCATCACCTGCTAAAGGTACCAGTGCCTTGAATTGCCCTTCAAAGGGAAGCAACGATTCGACCGTGGCAGCCACGAGGGTACGATCCGGCAAAACCAGTGGCTGTTTCGGAGCGGCAGGGTTCACAGTGGCCATAGGCTGCGGATTATACTGGTATTCCCGAGGGCTGTCACGAACAGGATGGCAGGGAGCGGCCAGGTGCCCTTCTTGCTCGCAGAACGCGCACGATAGGATTGTGCTCGCTCAGGC
>JBDSDL010000058.1:0-9353 GCA_039920585.1 Nitrospiraceae bacterium
CGGTTCACACCGACAATCTCTGCCGCGGCCCGCGCGGTCGCTCCCGCGACAAACAGATCAATCAGCCGCCCCTGCTGTTTCCCGCTCAACCGGCTCCGCCGCGCATAAATCATTCGCTAAAGCTACCTCTCTCATGTCGCTTTAGCTATGCCAGCCCCTTGTTTATGATCACCAAGTAGAAACGTTCCGGTCTGACAAGCGGCGTACAGTTCTTCCTAAATCGACTGATCGCCACAGTTTCTTTATCGCCACCAATAGGTCGTGAGCCATTTCTGTCAACCCTTGCGCACGATAATCGATTCCAGGTGCAATTGCGCAGGCTCGCCACGATAGAGAGGCGTGAATGACGATTCAATAATCTTTGAAAAGTCACAGGTGTCATGTTTTTACAACATGGCCCCATGTTTCGGAATATCAATAAACTATACGTACTATCAATGAGATATGAATATTAATCGCAAAGATATCAGCTGGCACACGAGTTGCTGATACCCCTCTGTGTAATTTATTGAGGAGATGCGTTGAGAGCTCAACAAACCTTAGCGAATGCCGTGAGTTGTGCGGGAGTTGGGCTTCACTCAGGACAGCCCGTTACTCTTACGCTCAGGCCTGCTCCAGCAAATACAGGCATCGTCTTTGTGAACCGGAACGGCAAAGATGGAGCGTCCCTCGCGGCCTCCATCGAGTATTTGGTGCCTACGGAACTCTGCACCGCGATAAGCGGAAACGGGTTTCAGGTCAAGACGATTGAGCACATCTTGGCCGCCTTGGCCGGACTCGATATCGATAACGCATATGTGGAGCTTGATGCCGGTGAGGCTCCTGTCATGGACGGCAGCGCGGCTCACTTCGTTCGCTTGATTCGGTCAGCCGGAATTGTTTCTCAGGGCAGGCGGCAACCCTATTTGAAAATCACTCGGCCTCTCGAAGTGTTGGATGGAGTTCGTCGCGTTCGCATCGAACCGTCCTCGACCACCAAGATCACCTATTCCATCCACTACAATCATCCTTTGATCCAGACCCAGACCTACGCCTATGAGCACTCAGCGCATGCATTTGAGCGGGAGATCGCAGATGCCAGGACATTCGGATTTTTGCAGGAAGTAGAAGCTCTCTGGGCTCGCGGGCTTGGTCAGGGTGGCAATCTAGACAATACGATCGTTCTCTCTCAAGAGGGCATTCTCAATGAATCAGGCCTTCGCTTTACGAATGAATTCGTGCGACACAAGATCCTGGACCTGATCGGAGACTTTTCCTTGCTCGGCGTACCTTTTATTGGGCACTTAATCGCCGAGCGTTCGGGGCATGCAATACACACACGCCTCGTTCAACAGATTCTCACCCACCCCGATAGCTGGGTGTTGCTCAATGCCGACGAAACAGTCGCCGCGTCTGAGCCTCGTTCTGCCATGGCCGCATCGCGACCCGCATCGCTTGTGGCACTCCAAGCCTCTTAACCCGTATTCTTCATGAATGCTTCTGCTGCAAGCGCGGACACGCGGCTCTTGTGCGTGAGACGTCGTTCGTGAAGCGTGAAGCGCAGGACAGAACGGTGTGTCTTTATTGTCGCACGCGAGATACGCTTCACAAGGAACGCGCATTTGAGACGAGCCGTTATGGATCCTGCGGGCTTCCGCTCATCCTCTTGAATGGAAATTTGTACGGCGTGTGTTTGCCAGTTCAGGCGAGATGAATGATGACGTACAGATAATAGAGATACGATTTAACGTCGGGAGCAAGTGGCCTTGCCCCCGACGCTAGAATCAAGGCGGGGACTACTTCTTCTTCTTCTTTGCTGCTTTCTTCGTTGCCAAGACTCTCACCCCCCTTCGTATATTTTAAGGTCTAATAAGACCAGACACACTACACTGCGTGGATCAGGGACTCTTCCAATGCTTCGAACGTATTCGGACCTACTTTCTTGAACCGCTTATCCCGCTTCAATGACGTAGCCACAGATGTCAACGGCGTTTTCCCCTTGATCTGGAGTCCCCCCTCGACCAATCGCTGCACAAGCTCTTTTGCGTGCATCGAGCGATTCGCCTCGCGGAGCATTTCGTACGCAGCCTCCGACACACTTTTCCCGGAGTACTTACTCCGCCCCATGAGAATTTCCCTCGACTGGTCGGTGACATCGGTATTCGGTCGCTGACGAGCGCCTTTCTCGTCTGAATAAAATTGACTGGAGAGACTGGCGAGCTTGGCCTTGTCCGCTTCAACACGATAGAGCGTTTCTGCCAACTCCAAGTATTTCTTAATCGTGGCGATTTCGTCGTCCAAACGGCGACGTTTTTTTTCAAGCTCTTGCAGCCGGTTCTTGTAGGCGCTGATTCGCTGTTCAAGGCCAACCAATATGTCGGTGAGTTCTTCCACAAACTTGCCCCAAGGTGAAGCATGCTTGCTTTATAGCATTGCTTGCGTTGCAAGTCAATAGATAAAGTTACAATAGTTGCTTGCATATAATTACCGCTTTCAAACGAGTACGTACTTTTCAGGAATGCCATCTGCACTGTCGATAAGAGTGACAAGAAACCGATTGGATCTTGGCCTAATGAGTGGGGTTGCTTTCCGTTGAGAGACCTCTTCACTCCATAGTAAACATAGCCTCGTGCTATGATGCCGTTCCATGCCCCTACCATATAGCCAGGATATCCCCTTCGACACACTCATCTCAGTCGCCATTGACGCAGCCCGCCAGGCCGGAGCCGTTCTGTCTAAATGTACGCGCACCGGTTTTCGCATTGAACATAAGCAGATCATCAATCTTGTCACCGACGCCGACTACCAGGCAGAGCAACGGATCATCGACGTCATTCACAAGGCGTTCCCAACCCATCATGTCCTTGCCGAGGAACGTGGGCTGACCGAGCAAACTCCATCCCGTTACAAATGGGTGATCGATCCACTTGACGGCACGACCAACTTCGCTCATGGGTTCCCCGCCTACTGCGTGTCCATCGGAGTGGAATGCGACGGACGTGGGATTATTGGGGCGGTCTACGACCCGACTCGAGACGAACTCTTCACCGCGCAAATCGGGCACGGAGCGTATCTCAATGGCATCCCCATTTCCGTGTCCACTACAGACCATCTCGATCGTGCGCTCCTCGTGACCGGATTTGCGTACGACATTCGTGAGACTTCAAGCAATAACTTGAATCACTTCGCGCGATTCGCATTGAAGGTGCAGGGACTGCGCAGAACTGGAACGGCAGCGCTGGATCTTTGCTATGTCGCGGCTGGCCGGTTCGACGGATTTTGGGAAGTGGCATTGAGCCCATGGGACATGGCAGCGGGAGTTGTCATTCTCCGCGAAGCCGGTGGCAACGTGACGAACTTCAAAGGCGATCCGCACTCGATTTATGAGCGAGAATTGGTCGCAAGTAACGGCCCAATCCACCAAGCCATGCTCGATCTGCTCCAAGAAGGTGCTATTCCCTCGTAAGGGATCAGTGCCACTGCCTTCGCACATAGACCAGCCAGATGGTCGAACAGTTTGGATCAGCCACAAGAGATTCCTTGCAGATATACAGACAGAATGACGATGAAGTATGATCTCTCGCTACAAAAGGGAAGGAGATTGGCTGTATGGCACATTCAACGCCTCCATCGGGAGATTCACATGGAAATCCATCCCAGACAACGGGAATTGAATCACACAGCAAGGATGTGGAACTACTTCGGGTGCTCGTGAGCCGAAAGGGAACACAAGTCGATGCCCAATGGGCGATTCATCCACAACTGAAACAGGATCTATTGCCGCAGGAATGGCAAGAGGTGACCGACCTCATGGCCAAGGTGACCGGCATCGTCGGCGCACGGTTTTCGCAGGTGCTCACACAAGCAGACCCTGAACCGCCCAGCAACGCCTAGAGACCAAAGTCGAGGTGAAGGTTGAGGAGGTGTCTTTCCTGACAACTCAGCCTCAACCTCAGCCGTAACCTTTGACTAAGGAGTTCCCAATGGAGACCTATTATCATCCCCATGATCTGGGCAAGTTCGCTGAGATGGGCAAGGGCAACAAGGATCTTTGGGAGAAATTCATGGCCTACTACAGCGCCGTCTTCGCTGAAGGAGCCTTGACCGAACGAGAGAAGGCCCTCATTGCCCTCGCCGTCGCTCACGCAGTCCAATGTCCCTACTGCATCGATGCCTACACACAGGCCTCCTTAGAGAAAGGGTCGAACATCGAAGAAATGACAGAAGCCGTCCATGTTGCCTGCGCCATCCGAGGCGGCGCTTCCCTTGCGCACGGCGTCCAGATGCGCAACGTCGCCGACAAACTATCGATGTGATGAGCCCGGTGGCTCGTTCGGCTAGAGATAGGGGTTTTCGGGAACTGCGAGGGTGAAGTATTTTCCGCGTTCTTCGTAGAGAATCCGTGCGGCCGTCAATACACCGAGCGCGTGATCGATTTCTGCATCAACATTCTCGCTCTTGCCAGGCCGGCTTGCCAGCAACGTGCGGATTTGCTCGGCATTCTTCGACGCCTCGTTGCAGACCTCGATGATCCCCGCTGCAGGCCAATCATAGCGCTGCCTGATCGGTGCTTTTTGGTTTCGGCCATCGTAGACGGTGACATAGTCCATCGCTTTCGAGTAATAGAGGAATGGCCGATCGCTTGATCCGGCCAGTCTCTGCCACTCCTGCACGAGATCAACCAATTCTTGGTAGACCTGCTGATCCACGTTCCAATTGTCCAACTCATACTCGAAATCGTAGGCGATCCTCTTCAAGTCCACCTGGCGGCAATCGTAGACATACTCATACGCCGTCCAGGGACCGGTGATGCGGACTCCATATTCGTGTGGTTTGGTGTAATAGGGACTGAATCGTTGTAACCAGAATTTCCCGGTCGCCTCCGGTGGGTGCAGATGGAACAACGATGGAATCAAGTCGATCTGTCGGCGATAGTCCTCGCTCGTTTCTCCGGGAAACCCGAGCAAGATATTCCAGGACACCGCGATACGATAGTAGGAGCTCCACTTGAGGCAGATAATGTTCTGCATCGGCGTCACGCCCTTATCCATCGCCTGCAATTGATTGACGCTCAGGCTCTCTAAGCCCGGCTGCATGCACTTGACCCCCCCTGCGGCGAGCATTCGAATCTGGCTTTTCTGGAGATTGCTCTTGGTTTCGATAAACACGTCGAGGTCGCAATGGTCTGCCGCAAACCGGCCGAAGAGGTTCTCGATATATTTCATATCGATGATGTTGTCCACCAGGCGAAACCGTGCCGTATCGTAGCGGCTGGAAAGATAGGCCATCTCCCGGGCCGCTTGTTCTGACGGTTTGGCCCGAAATTTCATGCTTTGCGCATTCAATCCGCAAAACGTACAGTGATGTTTTTCCCCCCACCAGCAACCCCGTGAACCTTCGTAGAGCAGTATCCGGTCGAGCCCTTGCGCCGCTTCACCCAATTCCGCCAGCAGATGATAGTAGTCGTCATAGTCGGGCGGGCCGGTCTTTGCAAAGTCCGAGAAGAGCGAGTGGTTTGGAGTGAATGCGGTCGTGCTTCCAGTGCGATAGGTCACGCCGTTGGGAACGGTCCCGACCTTTCCTGCGAGGATGTAGTGAATCAATTCCGGGAACACCTCTTCCCCTTCGCCCACCACCACATGATCGATGAAGGGAAAGGCCCGGAAGTATTCCAGCCCCATCTCGCCGTCGTAGTTTGCTCCGCCGAAGACGATCGTCACGTTGGGATAGAGATCCTTGATGAGTTTCGCCATCGTCAGGCTGGCGACGTTTTGGTCGAACGTGGAAGTGAATCCGACAATCTTGTACTGCCCCCAGTCGATGGCAGTCAGAGCCCAGGTCAAGAACTGTGGTGCTGTTCTCGACGCCATGTCTTCGAAGAATGAGGCCGGATGGCCGCTCTCCTTGGATAGTTGCTCGAATACCGGCTTAAACAGGCGAGGGTACTCAGCGCGTTTCGGATTATCGCGAAATAACAGATAGGAAAAAATCCACTCACCGAACAGCGCCCGTTTCTCGCAGATCATTTCATAGAGGGGCACGCCGATCTTGTGGGCGAAACGGACATTGAGATGATGGCAGTCAACGGGGATGCCCTTCGACTTGAGCAGGGCAGAGAGTGTGCCCAATTGGATCGAGGGATACTTCGAATAGCTGAACGGCATATTGACGAGCGCCACCTGGGCCTTGTCGCTCATCTGCTGCCTCGTAGGCTCATGACACAACCTTCAGACTCGCTGCTAACCGGCAGTCGCGCGAAACGGTTCAAACTCGCGATCGGCTTTCGCAGCCATATAAAAGTCGCTCTCCGTCAGGCCATTGATTTTGTGCGTCCAAATTTCAACCTTGCACTTGCCCCAGGCCAGATAGAGGTCGGGATGGTGGCCTTCCGCTTCTGCCACGGCCCCCACCTTGTTTACGTAGGCCAAGGCTTTAGCGAAATCATTAAACGTATACAAGCGCTCAAGATGTCCGGCCTGATTCAGCGACCATCCGCGCCCAAGTTCTTTCAGCAGAGCCTGCGCACGTTCCGCGGGAACCGGCGGTACACCGCCGCGGCAAGGGATACATTTGTTGTCAGCAAGACTCATGGCACCACCTCCAGGTAGAAGAATAACGTCGCGCAGCGCGCTTTCTCTAGACCAGCTATTCTAAAGGGGCTTCGAGAGGAAGGGCAAGGTGGGGAGGTCAGATGATGAAGTGGTTACTCAGCTTCATCAGCTGCGCCGACTGAGCGGGATACGTCTTCCATCTTAATCTTCTCGGGATTGAATTTGGCCGTTGCGGTCGCCATCCGGTCGAAGGCCTCATCGAATGATAGAGGGGCGGCATCTTTTGGCCGGAACCGGATCGGATTCACTCGGGCGACCACGAAGCTCTTGAGATAAGGGCTCGTCAGACCTTTTGCTTTCAGCGCCTCAACCTGCTTGACGATCTGATCGTCCAGCGCCAGCAGGGTCTTCGCTCTTTCTCGCCGGAGGTTAATCGCGGTGCGTATCGGTTTCTTCAGAAATTCATCCACCCGCTTCAACACCGGATTGTAGGCCCCGCCGCTGAATCTGGGTCGCTCTTCATAGCACAGGCCCAGCGTGATGAAGGCTGGCTCCTCGAATTCCAATGCATAGGAATCTTCCGTTGCATCATCGAGCCGCGCCAGTTCCTTGTACATACGGATGACTTCGAGGGATTTCTCTCGCAGATTGTGCGCCTTCTCGGTGTTCATCGCGAGAATCTGATAGGCTGCAGCCGCTTCCGGCACCACAATCGCGACGATGCTCTTCGCCCCCAGCGTCTTCATCGCCGAGAGCCGATGGTTGCCGTTTGGAGTCCAGTATTTCACGATTTGCCCACTCGCCGGTGCACGCACGGCGATGATCGGATCGAGAAACCGCCCGATCTTGCCAATCACGAGTTCTAATTTTCGAACGTGCGTGTCGGAGAGATTGCGTTGAAAAGGGGTCGGCTCAACGAGTTCGATCGGCAGGGCTGCCAGCATCACCCAACGCCCACCATAGGGCTCCCGATAGATCGCGAGAACCTTCCCACCATCGCCCTCTATTGCTCGATGCAGTTCAGCGACATCATTCGGAGGAGCAGCGGCTTGAAGTTCAGTCGCAGTCAAACCGGTTGACACATGAGCAGGCCTGCGCCGGCGTCGCACGAGACCGGCAGCACGAGGGGCCTTAGGTTGCTTCCCTGGCATCGCTCAGTATGGTAGGGCAGGGGAGGAAGAAAAGAAAGCCCCCGAGTTTCACCCATCCATCAACGCCATGCGCGATTCCTCAATCAGCGAGCCATATATGAAATCAGTCACGCAGAAGATTGGCTGGTTCACGGCTTCCTGCGTACTGGTGAGCAACATCATCGGCGGCGGGATTTTCACCACCACGGGATTGATGGCCCGCGATCTCGGTGATCCGATGCTGATTCTCCTGTTGTGGTTTGTCGGAGCGCTTTTTGCTCTCGGCGGCGCCATGGTCTATGGGGAACTGGGAGCGGCTCTACCCCATGCGGGAGGGGATTACGTCTACCTGCGAGAGGCCTACGGACCGCTGGTGGCCTTTCTCAGTGGATGGGCCTCATTTACGATCGGCTTTGGCGCAGCAGTCGCGCTCGCGACGGCATGATCAGCTCCTGGCTTGCGTATCTTCATCCCCGCACCGCGGCGCCGGTTCGCGCCATCGTCTTTCAAAGTCTCTGGGCATCGCTGCTCATTTTGAGCGGAACCTTCGAGCAACTCCTTGTTTACAGTGGTCTCGTTCTCTCGTTGTTTATGGCCTTGACCCTCTCCATGATCTTTCGTCTGCGCCCTACAAGCGTTGAGAACTCCCACCAATACCGGGCTCCACTCTACCCCTTCTTGCCCGCAGTTCTCGTCATCGGAGCCGCCACATTGGTTATCTACAGTCTCGTCCAACGTCCTGCAGAATCGTTGTATGGCGCAGCGACCATCCTGAGTGGAATTCCGCTCTATTATTTCTGGCGTAGACGTCACGACCGCCACCAACACAAGCTCTGATTGAGTACATTGAGGGGAGAGAGCGATGTGAGAATGAAGCTGGAAGATTGTTTCAGCGCCCTGCGACACGGCACGGGCGACCCTGCACTAGGTGGGAGGTCGCCCGTTCGTGGCGCTTAGGACGCCAAGTCAGCTATGTGATTGTCTCGGCCCAGTTAACACTGAGGCCCGCGCGACAACTAAAGCATTGGGCTGTTGATCGGGAGAAAATACAATCATCCCAGGCGCTTATGTTCCTCGCGCCAGCGTCGAGTTCTCCAAGATAAAAATCGGCTAGTAACCTATTGGTCCTTGGTGTCGTGACGACACAGCCAGTGGAGAACCGGCTAGCACGACCGATCAGAAACCCACCCTCGAGCCGGCGGGCCTGTGTGGCCAGGTGGAGTCAGGTCGTCCATTGCTACCCTCCTCTCTTGAAAAGTTGGCGGGGGAACCCGTTAACAGTCGTGCGCCCTGTCCAGTCCCCCTGATCGAGTGAATGAATGGGCCGTAGATTCCTCTTACGCCCATTAGAAAAATGTGTCAATGAGGAAATTTATTTTCTCTGCATTGACTCAGCAGCATAAAACATACCCACCGGAAACGTTGAGTGCTAGCGAAACGATTGTAGAAGTAATAAGGGCGTCTCCGCATCACGGCTTCTCCCCTTCGTGATGTCCAACCAAGCTGTTCCTTCTGTTCATTATTTGAGATGGGCAGGAAGAATCAACAGGCCGGCTGCTCCTGGGAGCCGCTTGCACTTTGGCACGTCCCCCGGCATAGTGCGGGGCAGACACACACGGTTGGGGGAGGGCACGATGGGGCAACGACTCGCGGCGGAAGCGCTGGGCACATTTTTTTTGGTGTTTGCCGGGTG
>JBDSDL010000059.1:0-10373 GCA_039920585.1 Nitrospiraceae bacterium
CACTGACTTTCTTGGCAGCCCGGATTTTCGTGGCCATGCCCCCAGTTCCCTCGAACGTGGTGGAGACACCGGCTCGTTCCTCGATCTCTTCGGTAATGTCAGAGATCAACGGGATCAGCGTGGCTGCAGGGTTCTTGCGCGGGTCCTCGGTAAATAGACCGTCGATATCGGAGAGGATGATCAGCAGTTCCGCGTCGACCAGATGAGCGACCTCGGCAGCCAGGGTATCATTATCTCCCACGCGAATTTCATCCACGGCAACCGTATCGTTTTCGTTGATGATGGGGATCACACTGAACCCGATCAGCGCACTCAGGGTGTGGCGTGCATTGAGAAACCGGCGCCGATCGGCGAGGTCGTGGTGAGTCAATAGAACCTGTGCCACCTTGACGTCGAGCCGCTCAAACGATTTTTCGTAGGCCCACATGAGCCGGCTTTGGCCAACCGCCGCAGCCGCCTGCTTCACAGGGAGGCTCTTGGGGTACTCCTTCAGGCCCAATTTCTTGATGCCGGAGACGATTGCGCCGGAGGAGACGATCAGGACTTCACGTCCGCTCGACCGGAGTGCCGCGATTTCATCCGCGAGCCGATCGATCTGCTCCGGGCGGAGCCCGGTGTCTCGGGACGCGACGAGACTGCTCCCGATTTTGATGACGATGCGGGTGGCGTGTTTTAGGAGCTGATCTCGCATGGTGTGGCTCGAAGTTGTGCAACCTGCTGCCCTACATAATTGACGAGTTCCGTCAACCCTTCTCGCGTGGCGGCAGAAATCGGGAGGCACGTATAGCGATGGCGCTTACAGTACTGCTGCAACTCGCGCAGGCGCGCGCCCTCTCCGACCACATCGATCTTCGTGGCGACCACCGCGAAGGGGCGTGTGATGATCGGCTCATCGTAGGCGGCTAGTTCCCGACGCATGATCTCGAAGCTCTTGACAGGCTCCTCGGGAGCCCATTCCGACACGTCGATCATGTACAGTAAAAACGATGTGCGCTCGATATGCCGGAGAAATTGGAGTCCCAGTCCCTTGCCTTCATGGGCGCCTTCGATGATCCCGGGAATGTCTGCAACGGCGAAACTCCCTTTTTCTCCCAAGCGAACGATCGCCAGATTCGGCGTCAGCGTGGTAAAGGGATAATCGGCGATTTTCGGTCGTGCAGCCGAAATCGCGGCGATCAGCGTCGACTTCCCGGCATTAGGAAAGCCCACGAGCCCGACGTCGGCCAACAGCTTCAGTTCAAGTCTCAGAGACCGTTCTTCGCCGTCGGTGCCGGTTTCAAATTCCGTGGGCGTACGATTGGTCGAGGTCGCAAAATGGTTATTCCCTCGCCCCCCCCGGCCTCCGTGAGCTGCCACGAACCGTTGTCCCGCTGTGACGAGGTCGGCCAACACTTCACCTGTCTGATCATCGAAGATGACGGTGCCGACCGGAAGGGCCACCACTACATCCTCGCCGGTTCTTCCGGAGCAATTGGCGGCGCCTCCCTGGCGACCGACTTCTGCTTCGTAGTGTTTTTGGTATCGGAGGTCGAGGAGCGTGGTCATGCGAGGCGACGCTTCAAATACAACATTGCCGCCGTGCCCGCCATCGCCACCGTCAGGCCCGCCACGAGGCACGAATTTTTCGCGCCGAAAACTGCATGAACCGTCGCCACCTCGGCCGGCTGTGATACGGATACGAACTTCATCGACAAACATCGGGGCACCGTTTCTTCAGTGTGAGGCTGTGAGATCATTACCTGCGAGGAATATCCCATTGCACGTACAGTCATGCCGGGAGTCCTCACGGGTAACGAAGCTGTGACGAGAAAAGAGGAAAAGAATATACTATGAAATCGAGGGCGCGGAGTAGACGCTGATCTTCTGCCGTCCGCGACCGCGTTCGAACTTCACGATCCCTGTGATGCGGGCGAAGAGGGTATGGTCTTTGCCGAGGCCCACGTTGAAACCGGGGAAGAACTTCGTCCCTCGCTGACGAATCAAAATCGATCCGGCCTTCACGGTCTCTCCGCCGTAGGCCTTGACCCCAAGATATTGGGGATTACTATCGCGTCCATTTCTAGTTGATCCGCCGCCTTTATTTGTTGCCATGACTGATCCTCGTTAGGCTGTTTCGATACCGGTAATGCGCAATTTAGTAAAGCCCTGGCGATGGCCATTGGTCCGCCGATAGTTCTTGCGCCGTTGTTTCTTGAAGATGGTGATGGAGCGGGTGCGATCCTGGGCGATGATCTCGGCTTTGACGCTGGCCCCTTTGACCAAGGGTTGCCCGAACTCTACGCCCTTGTCGCCGTGGACCAGACGAACCTGGCCGAGTTCGATTATTCCCCCGACCTCGCCGGGGAGGGACTCAACTTGGACCAATGACCCAGCCTCGACCCGATATTGCTTGCCGCCTGTCTCAATGATTGCGTACATAAGCCCCTGTCTCCATTACAGAACATGATTGTGTAACATATGGATTTGAAGCCTGTCAAGGAAAAGGGTCAGCCGGTAACCCGTGCCCCCTCCTTCGGGCTGGCCTATTTGTAGGCTAACCTGCTCTGGCTTCTGGGCGTATGGTGTTGTTCTATTGTTAAGCCATTTTATGGATGGATTGGAGATAATAATGGCTGCATCACCGAAGCCGCGTCCTTCCAAGCCGGGAAGTGTTCGATTCGTGCTTCGTCCCTATCGGCGCATACCAACCCAGCTCGTGCTCTACTATCTTGGTGGGGGATGCGTGGGGAAGGGTATGGCGACCAATCTGTCCCAATCTGGGATGCGCATTCAAGGCGAACACACGCTTGAACCAGGTCTTGATCTGGCGTTGCGCCTCACGCTCTCGGACGGCGGCCCGACGATAGAAGTTGAACGAGCAACGGTTCGGTGGGTGGATGGATATGATTTCGGCCTGGACTTTGTCCGGCTCAGTCCATTGGTCACGAAACATATCAGCGATGTGTTGGGCCAGCAGGTTCGCGCCCCTCAGTCGTCTGCCTGAGCGCGCTTCCGTTGCTCATACTCATCTCTGGCCAGGCCCCGCCCATTTGCTTGACGCTTCTTCCAGCCCGCTGCTATATTTCGATTTCACCGTTCGATGATTCACATGCTCGCCTGCATTGCCTATGCTTGAGCCACAAGGAAAAATTTGGATGGACGGTTCATTCGTCACTTGGGCGGACGCGCATGTCCATGTGATGACCCATTCGCTCCACTATGGTTTGGCAGCGTTCGAGGGGATTCGCTGTTACAAGGGGAAGTCCGGTTCCGCGATTTTTCGACTACAAGATCATGTCGATCGGCTGTTCGATTCTGCCCATATTGGCATGATGCAGATGCCCTTCGACAAGAAACAGGTTGCAGCGGCTATCGTAGAGACTGTCAGGGTCAATAAGCTGGAAGCCTGTTATATCCGTCCCCTCGTCTATATCGGGCATGGAGCGATGGGGGTCTATCCCGGCGATAACCCAATTAAGCTGGCCATCGCGGCCTGGACCTGGGGCGCCTACCTCGGGGACGACGCGCTCGCGAATGGGATACGAGCTCGCGTGTCGTCGTTTACTCGGCATCACGTTAATGTCTCGATGACGAGAGGGAAGATTTCCGGCTACTACGTGAACTCCATTCTCGCCAAGCGGGAAGCAAAAACAGACGGATACGATGAAGCCATTTTGCTCGATACCGAGGGGTATGTGTCCGAGGGGACGGGGGAGAACATCTTCATTGTGCGAAAAGGGCAGATCAAGACCACGCCACTCACCTCAATCCTCGACGGAATCACCAGAAGTTCCGTCATCGAACTAGCAAGGGAGCAGCGTATCTCTGTGGTGGAGGAGCGCTTTACGCGCGATGACATGTATATCGCCGACGAAGTATTTGTGACCGGGACCGCTGCTGAGTTGACGCCGGTGCGCGAGATCGACAACCGCCGTATTGGAACCGGCATGCCGGGTCCAATTACGAAATCTCTGCAGAAGACCTTTTTTTCCATCGTGCGCGGGGAAGACCCTTCTCACGAGGTGTGGCTCACCCGAGTTTAGTAAGGCGCTGAACAGAGTCAGCCCGTACCTTCCATTTCCCCGCGTGGCCTTCTTGACACCCGTGTGAAATAGACTGGTTGCTCTGGTTTGTCTGGTCTATTTGGCTCATCTGGTTAGCTTCGTTTAACCAAATAAACGAGACAAACCAAACAAACAAAATGAACTGGTCAGGCTGGCGGACCTTTTCAGCGTCCTGCTAGTGTTTTCCGGAGGAAGTATCGCTTGGAGCAGGGCTCTCAGCGGCTGGGGCTGCTGGCGTAGCCGGCGTGGCTTCAGGGGCGGTCTGAGAAGTATCTTTCTTATTGAGATCGATGACCGTGGAAGAAAACGTCCGTTCTTTGGCGAGTATAGCCAAACTGAGTGACGTCAGCATGAAGATGGCCGCAACGACGACAGTGAATTTGCTCAAAAAGTTCGCAGGCCCACGGCTACCGAAGACGGTCTGGCTGGAACCCCCGAATGATGCGCCGATTTCAGCGCCCTTCCCTGATTGCAAGAGGATCGCGCCGACCATGAGAAAACAGACCAAGACGTGAATGATAATGAGGAGAATATACATGGGACTCCGATCAATTAGGCGCGCGGTATCTGAGCAAGGCCGATCAGTGTAGCAAACAAGTCGAGGTTGAGACAAGCCCCACCCACTAGAACCCCATCGATCGCGTCCGAGGCGAGGAACGATTCGATGTTTTGGGGCGTGACGCTTCCACCGTATAGGATTCTGATGGCCGACGCCGTTTTGCTATCCCAGCTGGTCTCCACGAACAACCGGATCGAGCGATGCACGGTCACGGCCTGCTCCGCGGTAGCGGCTTGTCCCTTGCCGATGGCCCAGACCGGTTCGTAGGCGATGATGACGGTCGCGAGATCTTGTGTGATCAATCCTGCCAGGCTGCCGTTGAGTTGATCTGTGACGACCGACTCCGTTCGCCCTGCCTCTCGATCCGCCATCGATTCTCCCACGCACAGGATCGGAGAGAGCCCGTGCCTCAGCGCCACTTGGACCTTCTTCTGAAGAGTCTCATCTCGTTCGCCAAAGACCGTGCGCCGCTCAGAATGGCCGACGATCACATATCGGCAGCCTAGCTCGCGCAGCATTGGAGCGGACACCTCCCCGGTGAAGGCCCCGTGCGTTTCCCAATGTATATTTTGTGCGCCGAGGCTGATCCAAGAAGAGGGACCCAAGGCGTTGCGGGCAGATTCGAGGGCCGTAAAGGGCGGCGCAAGGACCACGTCGGCGTGAGGCGATGCAGGGATTCGTTCGCGGAGATCGCGAATGAAGGCCGCAGCCTCAGAGGCCGTCTTGTTCATCTTCCAGTTGCCGACGATGAGGGGTCTGCGCAATGGTGTCTCGATGCTCAGAGGTGGTAGAGGGGATGCACTTAACGATGAGTGCAATTACATGACTCGATCCGGGAGGGCGGTCAAGCCCGGGGATTGTTTGCCTTCGAGCAATTCAAGCGCGGCGCCGCCGCCGGTCGAGATGAACGACATATTTTCCGATTCGCCGGCTCGATGCACGGCCAAGGCCGTTTCGCCACCACCAACGATCGTCAGGGCATAGGCATTGGCAACCGCGTGAGCCATCGCGAGGGTCCCTCGCGCATAGGCATCGATTTCAAAAACGCCCATCGGTCCATTCCACAGAATGGTCTTTGCATTCTGGACGGCTTCGTTGAACAGTTTCACGGAGGCCGGGCCGATGTCGAGGGCATACCAGCCGTTCGGAATCTCCTGGACTGGGACGATCTTCGTTTCGGCCCCTGTCTCGCGGCTGGCTGCAACGACACAATCGACCGGCAGGTAGAATTTCACGCCACGCGAGAGGGCATGTTCCTCGATGCCTTTGGCGAAGTCCAACATGTCGTTTTCGACCAGTGAGTTGCCGATTTCCATCCCCTTCGCCTTTAAGAAGGTAAAGGCCATGCCGCCGCCGATAATGACTTTGTCGACGCGTTTACCCAAATTCTCGATGACGCCGATCTTTCCCGACACTTTTGCTCCGCCGAGAATGGCGACAAAGGGCCGAACTGGGTTTTCGACGGCGCCTTCGAGGTATACAATTTCTTTCTTGAGGAGGAAGCCGGCGACCGAGGAGGGAATGAATTTGGTGATGCCGACGGTAGAGGCATGGGTCCGGTGTGCGGCGCCAAACGCATCGTTGATATAGACATCTCCGAGGGCCGCCAGCGCTTTTGAAAAGGTGTCGTCGTTTTTCTCCTCTCCCTTATGGAATCGGAGGTTTTCAAGGAGCAGGACGTCGCCTGGCTTCAGCTTGGCGACAAGTGCTTCCACGGCTGGGCCGATGCAATCGGGTGCAAACAGAATTTCTTTGCCCATGAGGCGTCCCAGACGTTTTGCCACAGGGGCCAAACTGTAATTGGGGTCGAATTTTCCGTTCGGCCGGCCGAGGTGGGAACAGAGGATCACCTTGGCGCCGTCGTCGATGGCTCGATTGATGGTCGGCAGGGTTGAGCGAATGCGAGTGTCGTCGGTGATTTGGTGCGAGTCGTCCAACGGGACGTTGAAGTCGGCCCGGATGATGACACGCTTGTCTCGCAGTACGACGTCGTCGATCGTTTGTTTGTGGAAATTCATGGCGGCTCCGTCAAGTCAGTCCTTCAGGAGACAGGTGTCAGCGTGGAACAGAATCGGGATGAGGTCGGTATGACCTCATTGGTGCTCAGCGTCCTGCCGTTCTTGCCGCGATCACCTTGACCAAGTCTCGAACCCGGCATGAATACCCCCACTCGTTGTCGTACCAGGCCGTCACCTTGACGAGGCGTTTGTCGATGGCCATCGTGAGTGGGGCATCGAATGTGGCCGAATGAGAGTCCCCCTTTTGGTCGATCGAGACGATCGGGTCTTCAGAATAGAGTAAAATGTTTTTCATCGGGCCGTTCGCCGCTTTCTTGAAGGCGGCATTGACGGAGGCAACGTCACAGTCTTTTTCGGTTTCGACGGTCAAATCCACCAACGAGACATTCGGTGTGGGAACGCGGATGGCGAGGCCGTCGATCTTGCCTTTAAGCTGTGGCAGTACTAGATGCAGCGCCTTGGCCGCGCCGGTGCTGGTCGGGATCATCGACATGCCTGCCGCGCGCCCACGCCGCAAGTCTTTGTGGGGCAGGTCGAGCAACTGCTGGTCGTTGGTGTAGGAATGGATTGTGGTCATGACGCCGTGCTTGATGCCGAAATTATCCAACAGCACTTTTGCCACGGGAGCCAGACAATTGGTCGTGCAGGAGGCGTTGGAGATGATGTGGTGGGTTTTCGGATCGTAGGCCGCGTCGTTGACGCCCAGTACGATGGTGACATCCGGGTCCTTCGCCGGCGCAGAAATAATGACGTGCTTGGCCCCGGCAGAGAGGTGCTTCCCTGCCCCTTCACGATCGGTAAAGCGCCCGGTCGATTCGATGACGATATCGACCTCCAGTTCCTTCCAGGGAAGCTCCTTGGGGTCCTTGATCGCGAGCACCTTAATTGGCTTGCCGTTGACGAAGATCTGATCGCCTTTGGCCTCGACGCTCCCCTGTAACGTTCCGTGTACCGAGTCGTACTTCAAGAGATAGGCGAGTGTCTTCGCATCTGTGAGGTCGTTCACTGCAACGATGTGGAGGTCGGGATCACCGAGCGATGCCCGCAGGACGTTCCGGCCGATCCGTCCAAATCCATTAATACCGATTCGAATAGCCATGATAAGTGGTCCTTCAAGAAAAAATTGGCCGGTCGAATTCACCGGCCGAGCGATGCCGATAGTATCGACGCTCCTGGGCCTTGTCAAGCCATACCAACGTGGTAACCCTGCGCGGGATCACAGAAGTTTCTCTGTCACTTAAACCGGGTGTCGACAGAATTAGTGCGAGGCCTGCGGACCCGTACCTTGCGTCTCTGTTGCCGGGTTCGTTAGAGTTCGCCAATTCTATTGTGAGACATTTTCCCGTGAGGCAGCGGTGAATCTCTTCAAACAGACCACGCAGGTGTTGGAGTGGCCCAGACTGCTTGAGGCTCTTGCCGGGTATGCCCGATCGACGATGGGAGCGGCGCGTTGCCGTGCCCTCGAATTGGCTACCGACTTGCGTGGTGCGCAACGGCGCCAGCAGGAGACAACGGAGATGGGACAGCTGCAAGCATCTGGCGAGGCCCTGCCGGCCTTGGCATTTCCGGATATTCGGGATCCGCTCACCCGAGCGAAAAAAGGGGCGGTATTGGAGGTCCATGAACTCCGGGATTCCGCAATAGTGCTGGAATCGCTGGAGGAGAACGGCCGTTTTGTGAGGCGGCATCAACAGGACGCTCCTGCGCTGGCAACCGCCGCACACCCCTTGCAATCGATGGGGGAACTGCGGCCCGTAAAAATCGCGCTGGATGCAGCGATCCATCCCGACGGCTCGATGAAGGAGTCGGCAACGCCGGAGTTGCGGCGCTTAACCCATCAGGCACAGGGGCTCAAACAGCAGATGCGCGATCAAGTAAATCAGATGCTCCACTCGCGCCGTTATGAGGATATCCTTCAAGAACAGTATTTCGCCCAGCGAGAAGGCCGCTATGTCATTCCGGTGAAATCCGACATGCGTGGAAGAGTTCCGGGGATCGTCCATGACGTCTCGGCCAGCGGGGCCACGGTATTTATCGAACCGCGTGAGCTGGTTGAGCTGAACAATTCGATCAAAGTGGTGGATCTGGAGATCGAACGGGAAGTGCGCCGCATTCTCCGTGTGTTGTCCGCCCTTGTCGCGGCACAATCCGAGGTCATGCTGGCGGGGCTTGATGCGCTGGCTGTGCTTGACGGTATTTCGGCGCGGGCATCATTTGGCCGCCAATTAAAGGCGCATCCAGTCGATCTCAACGCAGACGGGTGCGTGAAGCTGTTGCAGGCCAAGCATCCCTTGCTCGTATTGTCGAAAGAGCAGGTGGTGGCCAACGATATTTTCCTGGATGAATCGATTCACGTGCTCGTCATCTCCGGTCCCAATACGGGCGGGAAGACTGTGACTCTCAAGATTGTCGGGCTCTTTGCCTTGATGGTTCGGGCCGGATTGCACCTGCCCTGCGACTCGGAATCCGAGATGGCGATTTTTCCCGACGTCTATGCTGATATCGGAGACGCTCAAGATCTAGCCCGCGATCTGTCAAGTTTTTCGGCGCACATGATTCAAATGATTCAGTTGCTCGATGAAACGGATCGTCAGCATAGAGGTGATACACATGGCGCTCCGCGGCAATGGCTTGTTCTTCTCGATGAACCGGTGACCTCGACCGACCCGATGGAAGGAGCGGCTCTTGCCGAAGCGTTGCTCTGTCGGCTGGCAACGCTGGGAATGAAAGTCGTCGCGACCACGCACTACGGGTCGTTGAAGGCCTTGGCCCATACGATGCCAGGCTTCGCAAACGCTGCGGTCGAATTCGACGTGGCGACGCTGTCGCCCACCTATCGGCTCTTCATGGGGGTGCCAGGCGGGTCTTCCGCGCTTGAGATTGCCGGTCGGTTAGGGATGGACCGGGCCTTGCTCGAACAGGCGAGGCAGAGGCTTCATAAGGACGAGCGAGCCATGGAAACAATGCTGCAAGACTTGCAAGCCACGCAGCGGAAATTGGCCGACGATCTGACCCGCGCTGTCGAAGCCAGACGGGAAGCGGAACAGGCTGAACAACGCGCGAAGGCACAGCTGGCTCATTTGGAGGAGACAGAACGGGAAGCGCAGAAGGGTCTCAAGCGAAAACTCAGTGAACAGTTCAGTCGTGCGCGGGCAGAAGTACAAGCTACGGTCGATGCCGTCAAGGGTGAGCAGAAGTTGATCAAGGCCAAAGCGGCGAAGCAACGGTTGTTCGATCTCGAAGCAAAGACGAAAGCCGAATTGGCCCCGACCGGCACACCGATTCCACTGGCGCAGTTGGGGGTGGGGGATCGAGTCGAGATTAGCGGGCTCGGCATGACCGGCACATTGCTCGAAATGCCACAAGGGACGAAACGCGTGAGGGTGAAGGTGGGGGAGGGGGAAGTGCTGGCCACAACGGCGAATCTCGTCGGTCTCGCACCAGGGCAGGCAGCACCGCCACCGCCAGTACCATCGAGTCCTCGACGGGTCTCATCAGGCGGTGGTCTAGATCTTGATGAACAGACGGTCGTGGATGTGCGAGGGAAGGCGGCGGACGAGGCGGTAGATGACGTGGTCGCAGCGCTGGATCGCGCGACGTTGGCTGGCGCGCCGTTTCTGCGCATCATTCATGGCCATGGCACAGGGAAACTCAAAGCGTCGTTGCGAGACTACCTGAAAGACTCGCCCTATGTGGCAGAGTTCCGTGCAGGAGATCGGGCAGAGGGCGGAGATGGCGTGACGATCGTGAAAT
>JBDSDL010000060.1:0-18210 GCA_039920585.1 Nitrospiraceae bacterium
CCCCGTCTGTCAGGCAGCTGTCCACCACGGCGTCGAGGACGAAACAACGGTCGAGATCGGCCCCCGCTGCCTCAAGGCGCGGTCGGAGCGTGTCCGCCGGGTCATCCTCTGCGCTGAGAACGACGACGTTGCCCCGTGTGCAGTAGGACACCACACAGGGCCTATACACGGCTAGACGTGGAAGCCTTCATTGTGGCCCTGGCCCCGCCGCAAACACCCCCGGTGGTCTTCCTGTGCCACAGCAGGGGAAGCAATTACTTTCGGTTTTTGTCACGGTGTACCCATCCGGTTAGACATCCGGTTAGAGTGAGAAACGGGGGGATAAAGCGCGACACGCCAGGATACGCCACTCTCCCCCCTCATCGGCTCAACGCCTTGTCTAGCTTGGCTTCCCGTGTTATGTTGTGCCCCACTGTAGCATGGAGTAAAACTACCTAATGGGCTTCCCAAGCAAGTTGTCGTGGGTTCAAATCCCATCGCCCGCTCCAAACCAAGCTTGCTCGACCCGGAACCCTTGAGATTGCTCCTGGTGACGGGATAGAACCCAAAGTGTGTTGTACTTCTTGAGAACCCACGACAGGGGATTCCTAAAGGGGTGGGTCCCGTGTACATCCGTCGAAAGAGCTGGCCGCGTGGGTCGTTTTGCCATCGCGGGGGATCAGGCAGGGTGAATACTTGATTGACCTCCAGTTCTTATCGATGGTGCTTCTCTAGCGTTCAGCCCCCTGTTTCTGCTCGCCGTTCGTAGTGCGCCACCGTCTGTTTATCAAGGTTTACCCGAACGAGTACTTCCTCTTCTGGGTCGTCTTCCATCGCGCAGCCACCTTGATTGGTCACGCGACTTTTCCCCCTTTCGGCTTCGCCGTGGCGGAATGCTGCTCCACCAAATTGCGGATAAAGCCGCTCGCCGTCATGCCTACTTGCGCAGCGCGTCAAGTTTGGCTTTGAGATGGTGTGGAAGCTGAATTTTGAGTCGCTGCATCAGCAGCACGGTCCTCCTTTGCATCGGTACTAAGCTACTAAGGACACCATAATGGCGTCAGTGGTATTGATTGATAGGTAAAGAGGTATCTGTTAGAGTTCCGCGCAACAATGGTGCGCCCTCGCTTTTCGACGCAACGAAAACTGTATGGCCGTTGTGTTGATGCTTGGCTTATGCGGGAAGTAGAACACCTGTCTGTGGACGAACAAAAGTGGTTGAACGAGCTGACTAAAGAAGCCCTCCGCGATCTGCTGAAGAAGTAACCAGTGAAGAAGGGCCTCCTGCCGAACGGGAAGAGAAGAATCGATGGATCAATGGAGATGATCCAACGATGAGTTGACGAACTGAAAGGAGACTGAACATGCACCCGCTGTACCGACCGGTAGTGCTCATCATCTGGTTGTGCTGCATCATCATCGGCTTGAATATCCTCGGGTTCTGGTGGCTCCAGGAACGCATCCCGGCTACCCGTGTCGCGTCTAGTCAGGCGGACCGCACGCCGATCCGTCTTGCCGGGCCCCCTGCGGAAGTGACCCCCTGTGACTCGACCGTCGCAGTGGACGAGACGCCACTAGCGGAACGCGATGCGGCTATTGCCAGACTCCGAGCCGAAGTAGACCGCCTGAACAGTGTGCGTGGAGACGACGGTACCGCATGGAGGATCAAAGCCGAGCAGCTCGAGCAGGAGTTGACGATGCTGCAACAGGTGGCTGAGCGGGTTATCAACGTGCCGGTCACGCGCTGGCAAGAAGGTAAACTGATGCTGGCGCATGCATTAGTGAAAGAGAAGACATAATCCTCTGGAACTTCATAGCAAGAGCCGGGAGGAAGGCTTCAGTGCCGACCCGGCGATGGCGTGTGGTTCAAATCCCATCGCCCGCTCCAAATAAGACGTGATGCGTTTCGCGTAAGAACTGGAGGACTTGTAAGGCCTTCGCCTCCAAGTCCTTTTTTTATCTCTTGGGCGAGCTTCTGAATGCCATAGATCTAGCCCGTATTATTCATGACGGGTTCGTCGCGAAATCGCTAAACCGAGCCGTGAGAGCGGCGCGCGGAGCCCTGAGGACCTGAGGCGTGCTCGTGCAGTACGTGGAGGGTGCAAAGGGCGAGCCCGACGACCGAAGACTCGTCGCAGCAGAGGTAGGTCTGGTGCTGACGAGCCGTGATGGGAACCGAAAACTGGCCCTCTCGCCCGAGAGGTCAGTATGCCTTGAAGCTGTCGGATCAGAGCGGTCGTATATTGTGGTCGGCCCCGTAGACGGCTGGAGAGAAATTACGTTGGCCTGTAAGATGAGCGAGGTGGCGAGGCTAGTTTATCTTGTTAAGCAAACAAACCAGACAACGGTCCTCTTAGGACAGCGGACTGCTACACGGCTTTTTGGACCTTGCCGCTGCGGAGGCAGCGTGTGCAGACCCGAATGCGTTTGGGCTGGCCATCAATCAGTGCTCGGACTGGTTGGAGGTTAGGCTTGAAGATCCGCTTGGTCTTGTTATTGGCATGACTGATATTATGGCCGGATTGGCGACGTTTGCTACAGAGATCGCATGTAAATGCCACGGTGCACTCCTTCATCTAGTCGTATCGATACAAGATTGTGACGGTCGGAATGTATCACAGGGCCATTCGTCTTGACAAGCAGGTTGACGGAGCCAGCGTAACATGGGAGCGTCAGGTGAGCTGAGGGGGGACTGATGATGACGGGAATCGATCTGCTGGGGTTTGCGGCGGGGACATTGACGACCTGTGCCTTCTGGCCTCAACTGCAGAAGACGTGGGCCTCGAAGTCTGCGGGCGATGTATCGCTGGGCATGCTGGCCATATTCTCAGCCGGCGTCTGCCTGTGGTTTCTGTATGGACTGGTCCTGCATTCCTGGCCGATCATTTTGACCAATTTCATCACGTTGCTTCTGACGGGGGCAATCTTAGTACTCAAGCTGCGCTATCGAGGCTAGCAGGATGCTGGGAAAGTCGCTCTCAACAACCGTGAACGGTTAGACGTGAAATGTGAAACGTGAAGTTTAGGACTGCCGATCAGCCGGCTCAAAAACATTTACGTTTCACGAGTCGCCTAGCGGAGGTTAGTTTGGCGGATTGGAGCAATTGCCTGTGATTTTTGAGATCCGGGCGCGTGGGAGACAATAGCAGGCACGCTGATATCGAAGCTCGAGTCGCCACCATCATCGTAGCGGTCTTTCCCCACACTATAGATCTTCTCTTGCGTCGGGCTCCACAACATGGGTAATCCGCTAAAGGGATCGTAGTAGGTTGAGCCGACTTGCGCGAGTCGATTCGGCACGGTGGTTTGTGCGCTCGGGCGCCGCAAGACGACCTGCAACGAGGCGAGTCGCAACCTGGCATCGGTTTCCCGGAGTTGATAGTGGAAGGGATCCCAGTCCGGTTCGAAGGAATGTGGGTTGACGAGGCTTTCCACGATGCCTTGGGGTGTGGCACCTGCGAGTTGATGAAGTTTTGGCAAGGCGCCCCGTCCTGCTTCTGCCGCATGGATCATCGCGTCGTAATACGTCGCATACATTTCCCAAGTTTCTCGCGTCTGTAGTGGGATTCCAAGGAACGAGTGCCCATGAGGATGTGAGATCTGGCGGAAAGCCTGTTTGGGAAGACGGGCAGCGCTGGCCAACCACTGTTCGTGTGTATCGAAGGATTCAGGGTGCTCCTCGTTGGTACGTTCGCCTATGCGATCGCCCTGGATGCCGAGTGTAAATTGATGTTGAAGCGGCCAACGGAGCGATGATTCTGCCGCAGTAAGTGGAGGGGCCACGTTGGGAGTCATCTCCAACACGGTCTTGTTGACGACGGGCTGCGACAACAAAATCGAAAGCAGGCGGAGATCGTCAGTGATGACGATTTGCGCCATGACTTTGGTGGCAATGGTCGTTGCGTCTCGCAGTACGTTTCGCCATGTGGCCATATCCTTCTTCAGGCGCTGCATGCCCAAGGCCGTCTGGCGAGAAAACCCTTCAGTAACATAGAGGCGGTGGCCGACAAAAATTTCCATAAAGCGAGGCACGCCTTGGCGCCCGAACCCCCTATCCTCGAAGGGCATCGCGAGCCAGTGCTCGTACCGAGTCATTAAGGTGTGGTCGAGACCGGACAGAGTCTGAAGCCGTTCATGCAAATTCATGTATTCACTCACTGGATTCTCGGAGTTCCAGGAAGGAAGAATCTGTTCCATTGGGAGCGGAATCTGTAGGTCTGAGCGTCCCGGCTTGTCGTAATTGAAACTGCCAGCGCCTGAAGTGGCTGAGGTTTCTAACCATATCTCATGGCCTACCTTGGCCGGATCGAGAGATGCGGCTGCAGCAAAGCCGAGGAGATAGAAGTAGCCATTCTCAGCGGTGTTAGCGAGGCGGTACTGTGGCGATTCTAAAAGTCTGGTGAAGGTAGCGCTGGGAGGCTGCCCCTTTGAAGACCAGATGAGGCTCGATAGCTGGAAGAGAGCCCAGAGCAGGACAACGCCAATGATCAGGTGCTTCATAGATGTGTAAGTAGAAATTTCATGGTCGGCTGGCAATTCATGTTATCTCGTAGCCTATTCGTGTGAGTCACCTACTATAATGGTGAGCAAAGGTTATGCCGGGAGGTGATCTGGAAAGTCATGGTCTTTCGCTCAGTTTGCCGATGGGTAGGAACGTGTATCTGTCAGAACATGAGCAGGAGAGGGGCAGACGGACATTAATGAACTTGACAACCTTCTTCCCGGTCTCCTAGAGTGCCCTCCACATTGTGACTCCTGGGTAAGGGAAGAGGGTGGAAATCCCTCGCGGTCCCGCCGCTGTAAATGGGGACGAAACCCGTGAATGCCACTGTTGTTGAGACGTTAAACGTTGTCCGTTAAACGTTAAACGTGGGGAGAAATTCTTCACGAGTAACGAATAACGCTTCGCGATTCACGTCTTCAGATGGGAAGGCACGGGGAGTAGGGTGAACCATAAGTCAGAAGACCTGCCAGGAGAGTTGACCGACGTTCCCTCGTGGGCTGGGGAATTGGCTAGGATGAGTTGCGGGTGCAATCCTCAGGGTCGTCCCAGGCCTTGGGGATTTTTATTTGCGCACATTTTCACGGCATAGTCGACGGTGGGCTGGGCTGCTGGTCGCAGCAGGCGTGTTCATCGTTGCCACGGCAGTTTTTGCGAATACAGACGATGAGACGTTGAACATGACACGTCGACATCAAGGCATTCTCACCGGCATGCCATTTATGGCGCATGTGTCGGCACAGGCCTACGTCGATGACGTGGGCCGACGGATGTATTTCGCTAAGCCTCCCACAAGAATCGTATCGCTCGCCCCCAGTATCACCGAGATGTTATTTGCCATGGAGGCCGGAGATCGGCTTGTCGGCGTGACTGACTTTTGCGACTATCCGCCTGAGGCGTTGAAGAAGCCGAAAGTCGGATATTCCAATCCGAACATGGAATCGTTGGTGGCGCTGCAGCCAGATTTGGTCGTGGCGCCCAACGATTTCCTCAAGCCCGATGTCATCATGAAGCTCGAGCAACTGAAAATTCCAGTGTTTATTCTGGGCGATAAGAACGTCGAGGGCATCTTCGTCCATATCCAAACGCTCGGGCGCATCGTCGGGCGATCGACGAAGGCCGATGCTGTGGCTATGCAGCTTCGTGAACAGGTGGCGGCGGTCAAGCAGAGAATCCAGGGCATCGCTCCAGTGAGGATACTCTATGTGCTGAACAGTCAACCCCTCATCACCGTTGGACCTGGAAGTTTCATCGATCAGCTGATTGGAATGGCTGGAGGAGTCAATGTGGCTGCGAAGAGCGCAACTCCGTATCCGCGACTCAGCATGGAGACGGTGCTCCAGGAGGATCCAGAAATCCTGGTGTTTCCTGTCGGCAAAGCGGAAGGCATCTCGGAGAGCGAGCAGCAGACCTGGCGCCAATGGACGACGATGACGGCCGTCAAGCGAGGCCGCCTTCATCAGATCTCCGCCGATTGGTTGAATCGGCCTGGTCCGAGAATCGCCAGGGGGCTCGAAGCGCTTGCGGAGATTGTACACCCGGACAGTCCGCCTGGCAGTCGAGCCGAACAGTAACGTGAGCAGGAGATGACAGATCTAGCCTCATCATGGGCGAATGCCGGTGCGGTGCTGACCGTTCATCGATGGGTGACGGTGATCGGCAGCCTTCTACTGGCGTGCATGGTTGTGCTGATGCTCTGTCTGCAATTCGGCGCCACCTCGGTTGGTGTGGAAACGGTCGCAACGGCGATCGCGCATATGGTGCGTGGAATCGAGGCGGACTCAACGAGCCTGGGGACATCAGAGATCATCATGGTTCAGATTCGTTTTCCACGAGTGCTTATGGGGTTTCTTGTGGGAGCCAGCCTGGCGGCGGTCGGCGTGACGCTTCAAGCGTTGCTGAGAAATCCCTTAGCCGACCCCTATGTCTTGGGCGTATCGAGCGGCTCCGCGTTAGGCGTCTCGGTGGGCATCCTGTTTGGAATCGGCTCCACCTTGATGCTGTTGCCGATGCTGCCGCTGTTTGGATTTGGAGGAGGACTGCTGGCGCTCCTATTGATCTATCGGTTGGCTCAGTCAAAAGGCCGGCTGCCGATTCATAGTTTGCTGCTGGCGGGCGTCATTTTGAATGCCATTCTGACGGCCTTTATCATGTTCATTACCTCGATTATGGAGCCGAATCGCTCAGCAGGACTCATGGCGTGGCTGATGGGATCGCTCACCGCGCCTAACTATCCGGCCTTGGGTATCTTTCTCCTGTACGTCGTGTTTGTCCTTGTGATTCTCATGCACAAGGCTCAGTCGTTAAATATGCTCACATTGGGAGAGGAAACGGCTCGTTCGCTGGGCGTAGAGACCGAGGGGATCAAGAAACAGCTCTTTGCCCTCACGGCACTCCTGACCGGCGCGATCGTGTCGGTGAGCGGCATGATCGGGTTCGTCGGCATGGTCGTCCCGCACGCCGTACGGTTGGTCATCGGATCGGACCATCGATTGCTGCTTCCCGCCTCAGCGTTGGTGGGGGGCATGTTTCTGGCCGTGGCCGACACGATAGCCCGGACGATCATGGCCCCCGCTGAAATACCGGTTGGCATCGTGACGGCGCTTACCGGTGGCCCATTCTTTCTCTATCTCTTGCTCTGGCGAAAAGACCGAATGTTGTGAGATGAAAACAGATCGGATTGAAACCATGCAGTCCTGGTTGCCTGTGGGTGGCCCTGCCATCGAAGTCGAGGGACTGTCGTTTCGGTATGGAACGACAGAAGGGCGGGAAAGAATGTGGACACTGGATCATCTCTCCTTCTATGTCGATGCAGGAGAAATTCTCGGTGTTGTCGGACCGAACGGGTCCGGAAAATCGTCGCTCTTGAAAGTTCTTTCCAGTTTCTTGCCGGCAGGCGAAGGCGAGGTCCGGCTGGGCGGCCTCTCGCTCGGAAAACGGAGTCAGGCCGATATCGCGCGATTGGTTGCGGTTGTGCCCCAGGAGTACACACAAGTTTTTCCATTCACTGTGGCCGAGACCGTATTGATGGGACGTTTTCCCCATCGGACTGCGCGCTGGTGGAGCATCGGAATCGGAGATGAGACGGTGAACGATCTCGATTGTGCGCACCAATCGATGATTGATACCGATGTTTTGCCGCTGGCCGATCGGCTGGTCTCAGACTTATCCGGCGGAGAACGGCAACGAGTCATGATCGCCAGAGCACTGGCTCAGGAGCCGAAGATTCTGTTACTTGACGAACCGACAGTCTTTCTCGATCTTCAGCACCAGATTGAAATCTGCTCGATTGTGCGTCGGCTGAAAGAAGAGCGAGGCTTGACCGTGGTGCTCGTTTCCCATGATCTGAATCTTGCGAGCCAATACTGCGATCGAATTCTGCTGTTGAAAGCCGGAGCGCTTTTCCGCCTCGGCACGCCGCACGAAGTCATCGGTGTCGATACCTTGCGGGCTGTCTATGGATGCGACGTCTTGATCGATCGTCATCCAGAATCGGGAGTACCCAGGGTCACCATGCCGAGCTATGTTTCAACGACAAATGTCAGAGATCACATGTAACGGGAAGGGTTCGTGCCCGATCCTCTCGTCTATTGTCAGGGCACGTTATTTCAAATAGGAGAGAGCTCAGAGAAAGACCATCAGCGACGGGGAAGATGGTGCAAAACCATCACGGTGCCGCCACTGTAAGCGGGGAGTGATCCTGCACATAAGTCACTGTGTGTTTCGGCACATGGGAAGGCGCAGGGGAACGACGATCCGCGAGTCAGGAAACCCAGCTGACGGATGTTTCTACACAGCCCTTCGAGTCAAAGGGAGGTCATTGTGAGATTTCGTCTGCAACGTTTCTGCGTTCCTATTCTTGCCGCCACCTTGTTTTTTACAGCCACAGGTCGTGTCACTGCACAGTCGGATGATGTGATCGAAACGCGAGAAGTCGTCGTCTCCAGTACACGCCTGCCAGATGCTCCGGTCGATGCCAGAACGCTTCCAGCAAAAGTGACTGTCATCACCGCTGAGGATATTCGTAAGAGCGGCGCAAAGTCGGTACAAGAAGCCATACAATGGGCGACCGGCATTGTGATGTACGACGGCGTAGGCAATGCTTTTCAACAAACGATCGATCTCCGTGGATTTAATGGACTACCGGTCCCGAATACTACGGTGTTCGTGGACGGTCAGCGGATGAACGAGCCGGATTTCAATACCGTGAGTTTCGATCTTATCCCGCATGAAACGATCGACCGCATTGAGATCATTCCCGGGGCGGCCGCGATCTATGGGAAGAATGCGATGGGCGGGGTCATCAATATCATTACTAAACGAGGCACAGAGAAGCACCAGGCAACGAAAGAGGACTTATTCGGTAGTTTTCGCCGAGAACGCTACACCATCAATGCGAGTGGGCCGATCGGAAAATTCGATTACTACACGAACTTCAGCCGGGAGATCGAATCTGGTTTTCGCGATGAATCGGCTGGGCAGGTTTCGCGATTTTTCGGTAAGCTGGGATATCGCCCGACCCAGCACACAGATGTCACCGTATCCTATACCTATGTGAAAGACCGACTTCAGCAGGCCGGTACGCTTCCTCTCAGCCTCGCCGCGATCGATCCAAAGCGAAATTTTACACCGGGCGACTTTTACGATTCCGAGACGAGTGTCGTGCGTCTGAATGCTCGGCATGAATTCCCGCTGGGGTTCTCCGTCAACGCAAATGGATTCTACCGCCGCCTTGCGCAGGAGCAGTTCACAGTGTTTCAGAGTGGGCGAGGTACCAACAATATTATGACTGAATCGCGAGGTGGGGTCTTCCAGGTGAACCATACCAGTCAAGTTTTCGGCCATTCCAACGCACTTGTTTTGGGAAGCGAATACACCAGGAACGATTTTGGAAATCGAAGCCTAGCTCTCTTTTCCTTTGGACCCTCTTCTTCTCAACGATCGACGGACGAGACAATTCTCGGGCTTTATGCCCAAGACACGCTGAATCTGACATCGCAGCTAATCTTGACCGGAGGGGTTCGGTATGATCGCAATGACATTGACTTCATTGATAATCTTGACGCGGTTAATAACGGGACTAAAGTTTTTCATAGGACAACCCCTCGTGTAGGGCTGACTTATCTAGCCACGCCAGGTGTGAGCCTGTACTTCAATTATGGCCAGGGATTTCGCGTGCCGACCTATAATGAACTGTTCGGTTCCGGTCTCGGTCCGTTCGGTTCGGGCAATCCGAACCTCCGGCCTATGCGATCACATAACTACGAGGTGGGCGCAAAGGTACACATTCAAACCTGGGGCGAGGCGAGCCTCAGCCTATTCCGGGCTGAGGTGAGGGATGAAATTTATCTCGTCTGTGGGGATCCAAGCACCTGTGGTTTTGGGACTCCAGTGAACCAGAATATCCCTGAGTCGAGACGCCAGGGCATCGAAGCGACATTTAAAGCAAAATACAACCAGTATTTTGATGGAATGGTGAACTATACCTATACCCAAGCGACATTTCAGAACGATCTGGTCCTGAACCCGTATTTTGTTGGCTTCAATCCATTTCTAGAGAACGTAAAAAGTGGCGACAGTATCCCACTCGTCCCAAAGAACCGACTGAGCCTGACGGGGAATTATCATCCTGGGACTGGCTGGACTATCTCTTTGACTGGACTCTACGTGAGTACACAGTTTCACCAGGGCGATGAAGAGAACGCGCAACCGCGTATTCCTGGCTACTTCACGCTCAATAGCCGTATTGCTTATGAGCAACCTGTTCCCGGCGGGCATCTGAGCGGCTTTCTGATGCTCAATAATATGCTCGATCAACGCTACTATACGTCCGGTATCATGGCACCAAATACATTAACGGGCGGGGGCGCAGTTGAGCGGTTCGTCATGCCTGCTCCTGGAATTGCAGTCTATGGTGGTTTGAGCTATCGATTTGAGGGTTTGTAATCTAGATTGCACATGCACTCAGGAAAAGTCATGAAACAAGCAAGGGCACTAGCCATTCTCGGCACCGGCTCTGATGTCGGGAAGAGCCTCATTGTTGCCGGGCTCTGCCGACTCTTGTCTCGAAAAGCTGTGCGGGTCGCGCCGTTTAAAGCGCAGAACATGGCATTGAACTCCTTCGTGACGCTCGACGGCGGGGAGATCGGCAGAGCGCAGGCGTTGCAAGCCCAGGCTTGCGGAATCGAGCCGACGGTGGACATGAATCCTATTTTACTGAAGCCAGAATCTGATTCGCGCTCTCAGGTGGTCGTGAAGGGAAAGGTCTACGAGGTGTTGGATGCGCTCGCATACTTTGAGCGGAAAGAGACACTCTTCAACATTGTTAGAGAGTGTTATGCGCGACTGGCTTCTGAGTATGAGTGCGTCGTGATCGAAGGGGCTGGGAGCGCTGCGGAAATCAATCTTCGCGATCGGGATATTGTGAATTGGCCGGTTGTCGAGTTGGCCGATGCGGCAGTTCTGTTGGTGGCGGATATCGATCGGGGCGGGGTTTTCGCGCAGATCATGGGGACGCTCGACTTGTTGGCGCCTCATGAAAGACAGCGAGTGCTCGGTGTGATTGTGAATAAGTTCCGTGGAGATCGCCGCCTGTTTGAGGATGGTGTCCGTATGCTTGAAGTCCGTACAGGCTTGCCAGTCTTGGGAGTCGTTCCTTATCTGCGCGACCTTCGCTTAGATCAAGAGGATAGCCTGAATCTCGCTCACTCACGATTGGTTCAGTTTAAGCCCGATTTCATAAACGTGGCCGTGGTCCTGCTTCCTCGTATGAGCAACTTCACGGACTTCAATGTGCTGGCTGCTGAGAAGGATGTGGCGCTTCGGTTTGCCGCTTCCCCGGATGATCTCAGCGGAGCCGATGTGGTGATTCTTCCTGGGAGCAAGAATACACTCGAAGACCTCGACTATCTTGTGACTTCAGGATTCCAGGCCGCTGTAGCCTTGCATGTGCAACTGGGGGGCGAGCTGGTTGGAATCTGCGCGGGGTACCAGATGCTTGGGCAAGAGATCTCCGATCCCAAGGGATTGGAGAGGGGAGGGATGTCAAAAGGATTAGGTTTTCTCGATGTGACGACGGAGCTTGATGCGCCAAAGATCTGTCGACAAGTTCAGGCCACGTCGCTGCTTCATGACGTGGAACAGCACACGCCAGTCCGCGGTTATGAAATCCACATGGGAAGAACCAGTCGTGGAGCCGCTCGCCCGTGTTTTTATATCGAAACATCTGAAATCTGGGAAGGCCATGTGAGCAGTGAGGAAGGCGCTGCCAGTGAGAATGGTCGTGTCTGGGGCACCAGCATTCATGGTCTATTCGATCAGGCTGGGTTCCGCAGAGGTTGGTTGAACCGAGTACGTGACCGGAAGGGGCTCTCACCCATTTCACCTCGTGAGTCCGACCTCGTCTCGACACAACTGGGCGCTGAACTGGATCGTTGGGCCGACCACTTAGAACAATATGTCAGTATGGATGCGATCTATCCGGTTTGTGAAGGTCGATGAAGAAGGGAGTCGCTGATGCGAATTACGAAGGTCTATACCAAAACTGGTGACAAGGGGAAAACCCGCTTGGCTGGAGGGCAACAAGTATGGAAGGACAATGTGCGGGTGGAGGCTTATGGGGACGTGGACGAACTGAACTCGTCGATTGGGGTCATCAGGGCGTTTAATGCTGAGTCGGTCGGGAGTCATCCCTCTGCCGATCGATTGGAAGGGGAAATGCGCTGGGTGCAGAATAAACTGTTCGATGTCGGTGGGCTGTTGGCGACGGCGCATGGGCAGACGTTCAAGAATATGCCGACGGTCACGGCACGGGATGTGACCAGGCTGGAAAAACTTATAGATAGTTGTCAGAAAGACTTGACGCCGCTAAAAGAATTTATTCTCCCAGGGGGCGGGAAGATTTCCAGCTTGTTACATCAGACCAGAACGATCTGTCGGCGGGCTGAACGCTTGTGTGTGCGGTTGGGGAGGGAGGAGCCTCTGGATCCGTCGCTCGTGCGGTTCCTGAATCGCCTCAGCGATACATTGTTTGTCTTGGCCCGTTGGATGGCCAAGCAGCAAAGTGAGACGGAGTTTTTGTGGGAACGGGACCCGACCGACATGTAAACCATGACGGTCGAGCCTCTTGTTTCGCCGCACCGAAGGCGTGGTTTCTAAGCCGCCTTCATTTTATTGCCGCTTTGTAGAGATTTTTGCAGCCGATTAATCGCTCCCGCCAACTGACCAATTTCATCGCGCCGATCGATGTCGGCGGGGGTGCTCAGATCTCCCTTAACGATACGATCCGTTACTTCTTTGAGTTCGGCGAGAGGCTTGCTGATGCTGCGTCCAATTGATGCGATGAACAGCAGCGCAATAGCAATGGCGATTCCTGCGATTACCAGAGAGTACACCCTTTTTTGATTGAATCCGCCGACGCGGGTTGCGAGCAGGTCGTCAAGGACTCCTATCGTGACGTCATACATCGCATAATTGGACTCAAGGGTTTTCAACCCGTTCGCACTCATTGCCTTCAGATCGATTTTTGCGAAGTCACTTGGTCCCGCTTCCAAGACCTGGCGTCGGATCATATCGTCGAAGGCCTTCACCGTCTCGATGTGTGTACGGAGGGGAAGGGAGAGCTTGCTGCGCAAAGAAGGATTCTGATTAATGGATGTCTGGAGTCCGGTACTGAGCCGCTCCATTGTCGGCTCGATCCTCGCCAAGAGGAAGGATATAAGCTGTTTCTTAGATTCAATGTTCTCATGTGTCAGAATCAGGTCGGCGACGTGCGCGTTGGTCTGCGCGACCAATTGCCCAAGAGCTGGCAAATTGATGACGACGTTGTCCATCGCGTAGTAACTATCCAGATCGGGGTCCAAGATGAGGTTCGAGGTATCGCCAGCCTGGATAATGAGTGGGAGGATTGACTTGCCGACGATATCGTCATACGCGGAGTTGATATTTTCCGGTTTGGCATTGCTGGAACTGCGAAGAATCAAGGACCTTGTCGTGGACCATTTCTCCGTTAATCCAGCAAGGCCCTGGGTTGTTTTAAGATCTTTTCCGTAACGACCATCCACCTCCCGGGCCGATTGAATATCTTCCTCGATCTGTTTCTCAAGGGCAGAGGCTTCAGCCGCTCCGTTGAGAAACGCGACTTGGTGTTTCTGAATGTCATGGAGCAGGTGTCGAATCGGCTTGATATATTCGACACCCCTGCGTTCGTTCTGCCCGAAGTCGATAGCGATGTTTTGCTCCTTGATGAGTAAGAATAGCAGCATGGCGACCGGTACGCTGAACACGATGCCGAGTAATATGAGTTTACGACCGATCTTCAGATTCCGAAACATAGCGGGACCTCCTAATGAATGTGGACTCCTGAAGTGTTTTCTCAGGCGACTGTTATGCCGCCATCAATAATGCCGGCACACTGAGGGCAGCCCCTCGTTTTCCAAAAAAATCAGTTGATATTGCCTAAGGTCCTTATAGTGGCCAATACATACGCGCTCCTTCAGGTTTAGCAGAGGTTCGATTTTTGTCAAGAAATAGCGCGAACTACGCAGGAGAGAAATCTCCTGTTACCATGCTGGAAATGTGAATCGACTTATGTGCGTAATCATGTGCAGATGCATTCGTCATTGAACGATACATCTGCGGGAAGAAGTCAAAATTCGGCTGCGACGCACAACCGCGCGCAAACTCGATGATGACGACCGGATTTCAGGTTTATGGCTCTCGCAGAGTGTTTGCGTGAGTTGTTGTTGATTGAACAACATTGCCCGCCCCAACCGGATGGATCGATTATCACCGGTCCTTTTAAGTTCTTGTGGCGCACGTTTGTTGCTGAAGTCCAGCGTGGCAGTGTGCATTGTGGTCGACGATGAGTGCTACGTGAAGGCTCAACTGGATAATTTAGGATATGAGATTCGAGAGATGTTGAAATTGTCGATTCACTTGCCAATGACGAATGATCAGCTACACTCAAGCTCGAATGCTGAAATTTCAATTCGAGAGAACGACACACTCCAACACATGGCCCGACGCTAGGAGGAATGAATTATGCGCAGGCAGGTTTTCATGATAGTGGCGGCGGGGATGACGGTAATCTCCTTGGTGTGGAGTCCTCCGGCGAGAGCCACGAACGAGGCCGCTGAAGTGGCAGAACACGTGATTGAATTGGTGAAAATCGGCTGCGAGGTGGTATCGGAGAATCAAGCCACCATTAATGACGCGGCAAAAGCTGAGAAGGGCTTTACGTCAGATTTCGTGGCCGATCAAGTCCTAGAGCGGTTCAAGAAAAAGACCAAGATCGATCTCCGCATTCCCAATGTAGTTCCTCAAGCCAACTTCTATCTCGCCTTGGTGGAGGCGGAGAGAGAAGTGATCGATGAAGCGCAGCCGGTCATCAATAGACAGGGAATCGGTTTCAAGGGCTTCTTTCATGCCGTGTTTGCCCGCCGCGTCGGAGAACATTTCTATAAGAAGACGGGTGTTCGTATGAAGCTGACCGGTATCGATTATCGGACCTCGAATAGCAAGCCGGACGAGTTCGAGCAGGAAGTGCTTCGGATGTTCAGCGACCCACGCCATCCGAAGGACCAAGTCTATGCTCGCAGCACGGTTGTCGATGGAAGGCCGGTGCTGCGTATGATGGATCCTGAATATTCAACCGTCGCCTGCCTCAGCTGCCACGGTGCCCCTAAAGGTGAGCGAGACATCACGGGGATGAAGAAGGAAGGATGGAAGGAAGGCGGTTTGGCCGGAGCGATCAGCGTGATCCTTCCGTTGAAGTAAGAAGCAGGGGTGATTTCAATGACCACCTTTGGGCATGAGTACCATCGAACAATAAGGAGATGCCAAATGAGCAAGATCGTTGTCGTGGATGATTCCTATGCGGATCTTCAGTTGATCGAAGGCTGTTTGAAAGGGGCGAACCATACGGTCGTATCCTTTCCCAGTAGCGACAAGCTGGAAGATAAGGTGGCCATGGAGAAGCCGGATTTGATCGTGTTGGACGTGGTGATGCCGGGCCGTAATGGCTTTCAAGCCTGTCGTGACCTCAAGAACGATGATCGCTGCAAGAACATTCCAATCATTCTCTGCACATCCAAGGGCACCGAGAGCGACAAGTTCTGGGGGCAACAGCAAGGGGCGAATGGCTATATCGTCAAGCCATTTAAAGCTGAAGACCTGTTGACCGCTGTCAAGAAGGTGGTGGGCTAACGTCGATGGACCCCGCACCGCGTTCAATGGCTGGAGATCGTGCCCTGGCTGCACAAGGGGTCTCTTCGTCAGAATCCAGTCAGCCAGGGGCAGCCGGATCCTCGACCATGCGTGCGGCCGTTATCTCTATGGGGGGAGAGCTTTTCACGATCGACCTGAAAAGCGTGCGAGAAGTGTTTGTCGTTGAATCCATTACTCCGGTACCCGGGATGCCCTCTGGCTTGGTGGGGGTCACGAATCTCCGCGGCACTGTGATTCCGTTGCTCGATCTCAGACCGATGTTTGGGCTGGATGCTGTAGCCGCCTTGCGATATGCCATCGTGGTGCAGCACTTAAATTGGCAGGTCGGCCTCCTGGTCGATACGGTTCCAGAGATTCGTACCATTGCCAAAGATCAATTTCTACCGGCTCCAACCGGCACGGGGGAAGGGGCGTTTCCCTTGGTGTCAACCGTCGTCAAGTTGGAGGACCGACTCCGAGGCGTGTTGGAAACGTCGGTGGTGCTTTCACATTTCGAGAGGACGAACTAACCAGGCCGCAACAAGCAGAGTTTCCACGCAATTCAAGGCACGATCAGAGAGAGGGAGGGTTCGATGGTCAAGGTAGATCGCAGCAGCGCAATATATAATCTCAAAACGCGGACCAAGCTGCTTGCGAGCTTCGGTCTCGTCAGTTTCGTCATACTCGTGATGGCGACCATCGGTGTGATGACGCTTCAGCAGTTGAGCGTCGCGTCGCAAGTGGTGTACTCCGACTATACGGTTCCATTGGCCGAATTCGCTGAAATGGGCGAAGCATTAACATCGCACCATCAGGTCCTGACCAACATGACAAACATCACGAAACATGCGGACTTCGTATCGGAATTCAAGCGGTTGGCGCCATATCGCGAGAAGGTGAACCAAGTGATCGCCAATTATGAAACGACCATATTCCGAGTATCTCGATCAGGCCGTGACGAGACAAAGGACTATTCGATGTTGAAACCGGCCATCGAGCAATATTTCAAGGAAGCTGAAGGAGCACTGAGTGCGCTGGCCGATAGCTTCGGGAAGAGCCTGTCGCCCGCACAAGCTGAGAACATGCGAGAGCTTGGAGTCTTGGCCTTGAGGGTAAATTTGCAGAAGCCGTTCGATCAACTCATTGCGCGACACCATGAGCAAGTATTGGATATGCACGATGTGGCGAAGGATCTCAACGAAGATGCCCAGGCTCTGGCTATCAACGGTACGATCATTGTGACGATCGGCGGACTTATCGCGGTGGCTCTGGGACTCGGTATCGGATACTGGATTGCCCAATTCTTCTCGAAGAACCTGAGCCATATCGCGCAGGTTGCACAGATGGCCGCTTCCGGCAACTACCAATCCCGCGCCAAAGTGACGACAAAGGAGGAGATTGGTCAGATGGCTACTGGGTTCAACAGCATGTTGGACTACATTACGACGGCTCTCGCGAAGGCGGAAGGTGAACGCGACGACTTGCAAAAACGGTTGATGGTCTTCCTCGTCTTGGTGTCGGACGTCGGTAAGGGAGACTTGACGAAGCGCGGCGAGGTGACAGCTGACATGTTCGGGAACTTGGCCGACGCGTTCAATCTCATGATTCAGCGGTTCTCGCAGTTGATGAAACAAGTCCGTGAGTCAGCCGAACGCGTAAACAAGTCGGCTGGCACACTCCGAGAGGGCGCAGGACAGATGGCCGGCACCGCGAAGCATCAAGCCGATGAATCGGTCAAGACATTGGGTGCGGTTGAACTGCTAGCCTCAGAAATGCGCCAAGTGGCGGCAACCGCCGGCGCTTCATCCGAGTCTGCGAATCAAGTGTTGCAGGCGACGGAGCGAGGCCGCGTGGCGGTGCAAGAAACTGTGCAGGACATGCAGAGCATTCGCTCGTCCGTGCAACGCATGTCGAAACAGGTCAAAGGTCTAGGTGACCGGTCTCTAGAAATTTCTCAGATCGTGTCGACGATTCGCGATATTGCCAGTCAGACCAACCTGCTAGCGTTGAACGCAGCTATCGAGGCAGCCGGCGCCGGCGAGGCTGGGGCTCGATTTGCCGTCGTGGCCGATCAGGTCAGAAAGCTGGCCGAAAGCTCTACGAGCGCCACCCGAGAAATTGCAGACCTCGTGAAAGTGATTCAAACAGAAACGCAAGACGCAGTCGTGGCTATGGAACAGGAAACGCAAGCGGTGGAAGCCGGATCTGCTTCGGCGCTACGTACTGGCGAGGTGTTCAAGGAAATTTCAGGGATCGCCCAACGATCGTCGGAGCTGGCACAGACCATCGCCAGCGCCGCGGTGAGCCAGACTGCTTCAACGGACCAGGTGGGCCGCTCGATCAAGGAGTTTACCGGCGGTACTTTGGAGACCCAAAAGACGACTGACTCGGCTCGCGTGACCGTCGAAGACATGGCAAAACTCGCCGAAGGGCTGACGACTTCCGTCGCCCAGTTCAAATTGGCCTAGACCTGCTTCCCGGAGCGTCCGCTGGATACTCCGGGCAAGAAAGGACAGGGATGAGTT
>JBDSDL010000061.1:0-5366 GCA_039920585.1 Nitrospiraceae bacterium
TATCTCATCGCATAGGAAATGGGTGTTCGCATATCCGGTAATCCCAACTGCGCGATCATTGAACGATCCTGATATTCTACCAGAGAATGAATGATGCTTTCCCGATGGATCATGACCTCGATCTGGGATTCCGGGATGTCGAAGAGCCACCGGGCTTCGACAACTTCGAGTCCTTTGTTCATGAGCGTGGCAGAATCGATCGTGATTTTTGCGCCCATCTTCCAGTTGGGATGTTGGAGTGCCTGTTCGGGTGTGACATCTTTCAATTTCTCCCGGTTCAGGGTCCAGAGAGCTCCTCCGGACGCCGTCAAGATCAGGCGGCGGACATCCTCTTTGCGATGGCCTTCTAACGACTGGAAGATCGCACTGTGTTCGCTGTCGACTGGGAAGATACGAACGCCATGCCGTCGTGCCTCGTCCTGCATCAGTTTCCCCGCCATGACCATCGGCTCTTTATTGGCCAAGGCGATTTGCGTTCCGCTTCGGATTGCCGCAAGAGTGGGTACGAGACCGGCTCCCCCGACGATGGCTGAGATGACGAGTTCAGCTTCGGGCGCAGAGGCGACCTGAATCAATCCTTCTTGCCCCGCCAAGATTTCGACAGGCAGTTCCACACAGCGTTGCCGGAGCCTGGCAGCAGCGGCGGCGTCCGAGAGGGCCACGACACGGGGCTTGAACCGGCGGATCTGCTCTTCGAGTTTTTCATCATTGCTGCCGGCAGTCAGTCCCGCCACGCGGAATTCTTCTGGGAACCGCTCCACAATATCTAAGGTGCTGGTGCCGATCGATCCAGTCGATCCGAGGATGACGATTGTTTTCATAGGGGGCTCCTTCACTCCATGACTCGCAGTCGACTCGCTAGCGTTACATAGTAGTAGAAGACAGGGGCGGTGAACAAGAGACTATCCAGACGGTCGAGCATACCCCCATGACCCGGCAGTATCCCGCCAGAGTCTTTCATGCCAACGCTGCGTTTCATGGCCGATTCGGCCAGGTCACCCCAGAGACCTGTGATGGTCAGTAGAGTACCCAAGATCATACAATCGAGACCGGACAATTCAGGGAGAAACCACCAACGAGCTATATACGCGACGAGTATGGCACTAATCACCCCACCCACCAAGCCCTCGACCGTTTTCTTCGGACTGATTGTGGGGGCCAAGCGATGCCGCCCATACAGTGTACCGACATAGTAGGCGCCGGTATCGGACGCCCAGGTCACCAGCAGGAGAAAAAAGATCAGCCATTCCCCCTCAGGCAAGAGCCTCGTCATCGAAAGAGTGCTGAGTGTGAGGCCCAGGTAGAGCACGCCGAACAAGGTCATGGCGCTATTTCGCAGGCTCTGTTCGAGGGGAGCGTGCCCAAAGAGTGGGACAGACATAATGCCGACTAGTGTGGCCAGGAGGGCTGGAACAATGATGTCCGGCTGGTGTGTCCCGAGAATCAGAAGGGCGAATCCCGTCAGGCCGATCCCTATCAGCCCGGAGTGGCTGCGGTCGCTGAAACATAATCGGTAGAATTCGAAGAGGGCGAGCCCCCCTGCCAGTACCACGACGCCGGAAAATGCGAGGGGTGGGAGGTAACGAATCACGGCGTATAAGAGAGGAGCGAGGACCAGAATGGTATAGATCCGGCGGGGATCGAATCGGGGCGTCGCGGTAGGTGCTGGGTTAGCCTGCTGTTGGCCGGCGGTTTTGTATTCCTGCATGGGGAGGTTGAGATCGACCACTATGACGAAATGGTGCTGAGGACACGACCGAATCGCCGCTCGCGTCGCTGGTATTCTAGCAAGGCCAATAAGATGTCGCGGCGACGGAAGTCGGGCCACAGGGTTGGAGTGAAATAGAGCTCAGTGTAGGCGAGCTGCCAGAGGAGAAAGTTACTGATTCGCGTTTCGCCGCTGGTGCGAATCAATAAGTCTGGATCGGGCAGGTCATGGGTGTAGAGATATTGTTGGATACGGGACTCATCCACTTCGTCAGGTTGTAGCTTTCCGTCTTGTGCGTCATGCAGGAGTTCACGCACCGCGTCTACGATCTCGGTGCGGCCACCATAGCTGAGGGCGACGGTGAGATGCAGTTTACCGAGATGGGCGGTTTCCTGCTCGGCGGTCCTGACCCATTGGAGGGCGGAGGCCGGGAGCGAGTCGAGCCGGCCGATCATCCGCAACCGGACACCCTGATCAATGAGTTTTGCTCGTTCCGTCGAAAGGTAGTATTCAAGCAAACCCATGAGCGAGGAGATTTCCTGAATGGGACGGTTCCAATTCTCTTGTGAAAATGCGTAAATGGTTAGGGCGTTGATGCCAAGTTCCAAGCAGACCGTGATCATTTCCCGGACGGATTTGATCCCTTCTCGATGACCGGCAATGCGAGGGAGGTTTCGTAGTTCTGCCCAGCGGCCATTGCCATCCATGATGATGGCGATGTGCTTGGGTGAGAGTTCTGGCTCTAGTTTTGCGGCAAGCTCTTCTATGGATAGCTGATCTATGTCCGATGAGTCTTTCGTGTCCATAAATGTGCTGTTGGTAATGATCCCTTCTCACGAGAGTTGTGCGGTAGGCGAGCAAAGTCTACTGATGAGGGCAAAGAATGTCAAATAAATTTTCGTAAAAGTCCTGTAAAAGCGATGAGTTGGATGAATTGTCATTGCGCCTGAAGAAAGTGATCGGCTATACTTTCTCGTCTTTCCGCAGGTAAACCGTCGTGAGGATTCGTACACCATGGGTGATCTTGTTCAGTTAACGTCCTTTGGTCTGACCGAAGGCGAGGTGCTCGGGGCGCTCGGGCGGGTCAAAGTTCGTGATGTCGACTATGCCGATCTCTACTTTGAGTCCTGTGTGTCCGAATCCGTTTCAATGGAGGAATCGCTCGTCAAGCGTGCGACCAAGAGTGTGTCGCAGGGTGTGGGGGTGAGGGCAACAGCGGGAGAAAAAACCGGCTTTGCCTATTCCGATGAGCTGACGAAAAAGGATCTCGAACTGGCCGCGGATACGGCCCGCTACATTGCCAATTCGCCGAGCGGGACCGAGGCGGTTTCGGCGCCTGTCCGCCAACGCCCAACGCGCGATCTCTATCCAGTTGAGCGGGCACAGGCTGAAGTCGCCACAGCGGATCGCGTGTCCCTCTTGAACGCCATCGATGCCGAAGCGCGCCGGTATGACCCGCGTATTAAGAATGTCATGGCATCGTTTAATACGGAGTATAAGGTGGTCATCGTCGCCACCTCGGACGGCACGCTGATAGGGGATGTGCAGCCGCTTTCGAGACTACAAGTGACCTGCATCGCAGAAGAGAATGGCCAACGGCAAGTCGGTTCGTTCGGTGGCGGTGGCCGTGTCGGGTTTGAGTTTTATCACGAGGGCGACCGGCATCTGCGGTTTGCGCGTGAAGCAGCACGGGAGGCGATTCTGAACCTCTCTGCTGTCGAAGCGCCGGCCGGCGTCATGCCGGTCGTGCTGGGAGGGGGCTGGCCGGGGATTTTATTGCACGAAGCCATCGGCCATGGTCTTGAGGCGGACTTCAATCGCAAGAAAACGTCAGCTTTTTCGAATCTCCTTGGTAAACGGGTGGCGTCCGACGTCTGTACGATTGTCGATGATGGGACTTTGCCGGGCCGACGAGGCTCGCTCAATATGGACGATGAAGGAACTCCGACCGGTCGCACGGTGCTCATTGAGAAGGGGATTCTTCGCGGCTACATCACTGACAAACTGAACGCGCGTCTGATGGGCATTCCCGTGACCGGCAATGGGCGACGGGAAAGTTATCAAAGTGTGGTGCTGCCGCGCATGACGAATACATTTATGCTGGCTGGAACGTCGGACCCTGAGGAGATCATTCGGTCAGTTGATCACGGTCTCTATGCCGTGTCGTTCGGCGGAGGGCAGGTGGATATTACCAACGGTAAATTCGTGTTTTCCGCCAGCGAAGCCTACTTGATCGAGGGGGGGAAGGTGACGAGGCCGGTCAAGGGCGCGACATTGATTGGCAGCGGACCAGAAATTCTCACCAAAGTCTCGATGGTCGGGCACGACCTCAAGCTCGACGAGGGCATCGGAACCTGTGGCAAAGAAGGGCAATCTGTTCCAGTGGGTGTCGGCCTGCCGACTATTCGAATCGATGAAATTACCGTGGGCGGGACGCAGCGATGAATCAACAAATACAACAGCGCGAGGGATATAGCCAACTTGCCTTGGATCTCTTGGCCAAGGCGAAGCGTGGCGGGGCGACGGAAGCAGACCTTATCATCGCCGACGGAGAAACCTTTTCGGTGCAAGTCCGGTTGGGTGCCGTCGATCGCCTCACGAAAGCGCGGGAGAAGCATCTCGGGTTACGCGTGTTTGTCGGGAAACGTTCCGCCAGTACCTCCACCTCCAATTTTTCAGCGGACTCATTGGATCAGCTCGTTGCCGAGACCTGCACCCTGGCGAAGGCTGTTGTAGAAGATCAGGTATCCGGCTTGCCGGCGGCGGATCAGATGGCGGGAGAGAGGCCGGACTTGGATCTCTACGATCCCACGAGGCTGAATACCGAGCAGCAGATTGAATTGGCCAAACGTGTCGAAGCTGCTGCCATGTCAACGGACGAGCGTGTGACGAACTCTGAAGGGGGGGACTTCGATTCTTCCTCGGGCCGCGTCGTATTGGGCAACAGTCACGGGTTTCTAGGGGAGTACCAGAGTTCCAGTTTCTCCATGTCAGTATCGCCTGTTGCCACCGATCCGGAGACCGGGGCTATGCAGCGCGACTCCTGGTACGATGTGCAACGGAAATTCGTCAAGCTGGATTCCCCGGAGGCGGTGGGACTGGAAGCGGCACGGCGGACGATCCGAAAGCTCGGAGCGAGGAAAGTGGCAACCCAACGAGTGCCTGTTGTTTTTGATGCAGAAACAGCCGGAAGTCTCATGGGGAATCTTTGCAGCGCGGTGTCGGGGTACTCGCTCTATAAAGGGGCTTCGTTCCTGGCAGGCCAATTAGACAAATCGCTGGCTCCTGAGCATGTCACGGTTTATGACGATGGACGAGTGGTCGGAGGTCTGGGCTCTCGACCCTTCGATGGTGAAGGTCTACCGACCAGGAAGACGACAGTAATGGAGAGAGGGGTGTTGAAGAGTTATCTGCTCGATACCTACTCAGGAAGAAAGCTCGGGATGGCCTCGACCGGCAATGCCTCGCGCAGCGTCGGCGAGAATCCATCGGTCGGTCCCACGAATTTCTATCTCGCATCCGGGACGAAGACAGCACAAGACATTATCAAGACCGTGAAGCAGGGTCTGTATGTCACCGATCTCATCGGTTTTGGCATCAACATGGTCACGGGTGATTATTCACGGGGGGCCGCTGGATTTTGGATCGAAGGGGGCGA
>JBDSDL010000062.1:0-19922 GCA_039920585.1 Nitrospiraceae bacterium
GCATTGCGCAGGACCAAGGCCGCAATATCCAGACGGAGGTACATGGATCACAGCAGAGATGCTCGATGCCTACACGACACTTCACAAACAAGGCTATGCGCATTCGGTTGAAACTTGGCAGGAAGGAGAGTTGGTTGGCGGGCTCTATGGCGTGGCGCTCGGCGGCGCCTTCTTCGCAGAATCGATGTTCACCAGTGTCCCTGACGCCTCAAAAGTCGCATTGGTCTCGCTCGTGCGCCAACTGCATGCCTGGGGATTCCGCATCATCGACTGCCAACAAGCCTCGCCGCATGTGATGCGCTTCGGAGCGGAAGACATCCCCCGTCGGGAGTTTCTCGATCACCTGACCGTAGCACTTACCCTTCCTGATAGGCAAGGACACTGGCAGTTCAGTATCCCGTAACTTCTAGGGGGCTATAGCTTCTGGTCATGAAACCATTAGGGCAGGAATTTTTCTTCAGCGGTTCGATGAAGCGACAAGTGTTCTCAGCTTTTCCTCTGACTTAGTTCTTTCTACCTTCGGCATTTGGTCCCAGGTTCTACCATCGAGTGTCCGACCAGTCTTGCTCTTAAATACACCACCCCATTGTTTAAAAAAGAACGGCACCTTCGCAGCAACGCATTGAGCTCGTATTTGGCGAACCCATTGTGGTCTCATTGGTCTAGAATAAGGGCCGGATTCTCCCCCAACTATAACCCAATCAATCCCTTCTAAGTCGAGACTCGGTAATGGGCCCAACAGGGGTTCGAGGGATAGAAACTTGATCTTCGCAGCCGTTCTTTTAAGGTGATCAATCCTGCACAGGTACTCACTGCTTTCAACGCTGACCCCCATCCAAATGTTATCTCCCCACTGGAGTTGACCGTCGAGCTCTAGTAAACGCTCGGCACGTTTTGTAAGGATCTGGAACTGATGGTGTGGAGTGGCCTGCATCACTGCAAAGACTTGCTTGATGAATGTAAGAGGGACGTTTTTGTGAAACAAGTCGCTCATCGAATTCACAAAGATAACCTTGGACTTTTTCCAGCTAACCGGTATTTCCAGAGCTTCAGGGTGAAGCGTGAGGAGGAATCCATTTTTGTATTGTGGCGTACCAGCTGCTCGCAGCCGCAAAGCAAGACGCTCTGCATAGCAGTTCTTGCATCCTGGGCTGATCTTGTCGCAGCCGGTAACAGGATTCCACGTCGCCTCTGTCCATTCAATCTTAGTAAGACCTGCCATGCTCTCGCCTAGAGCCTCTTCTCATGTTTCTTGAAAATATCTTTAACGATTCGTTCGGCCACTGGCTTGGGTGAGGCAAAGAAAAGATAGTAAACAACTGCGTCTCGTGAGTTTCGCATAGCCAACGGTCGAGACACATGCTTGAAACCAGCGACATTGAGTAGGCGCATGCGGAATGCGTTTGTGATGGTTTCATTGTCGGTCTTCTCTTCGTAACCGAAAAGGTTTCCCGTTGTCGAATATGCCGAGGCTTTCCAGCTTTCGTCACCCCAAAATCGAGTCATCCTTTCGGCCTGCTCAGATGGAACAACCTCCGGGTTATGTTTTAGCACATTCATATTCATGTCCATGATCGGAAAGTTCAGAAATATCTCGACTGACTTCATCTGGCCAGCAGTATAGATTACTTGCCAATCAAGATGTAGCCCGTACGGATCGAGAAGACAGAGCCCACGCCTATAGTCTTTGAACTGCACTTTGGGGAATACTTTTTCAAGAAGCACCAGGTTGCAGTCGCCATCATGCACGAATACATTCGCCCGTTGCTGGGCCACCTGTTGCAGAGCTCCAACTCGTGCTTGGTTTATGTCGATAAAATGATACTCGGTAAATGGCGGGTTCACATTCAGAGCATTGAGCGGCGAACCAGGCACAAACTCTCTTGTTGAGCGAGATAGATGAACTCCAGCTCCTGCAAAGGCATCGATGTATACATGCTGGAGCCGTGGCTTATTTTGAGCCGAAAGTATTTGAGAATAGGTCTGAGCATACTCGCGTACGATGTCGAGTTTCACTTCCGACCAAGGGCCAATCTCATCAATATCTGAATCCGCCACAGGTGAAAGCTACTTGCTTCATGCTATGGCGTCAACTCTCTTCTGTGAGAATTACTGGTATTTCGGAGAACTAAGGCCTCTGCGTCGCGAATTGCGAGGAGGCGAGAGAACGACGTGTTTCAAGTAGAGGCGGTCGCTTAAGCAATGGTGAAGGCTGTCCGAAGGTCCAGGAAACATCGCTTTCGTCGACGCCTCATCTGTTCTTGGAGAGCAGCCTGGTTGATCCTCGATTGCGCGCATCGAACGAGCACATTCTGATCGTGCGCGTTCTGCGAGCAGGAGGACAACCAGGCTGCCCTCCCTCCCCCTCCTGAGGCTACGTGTTGTGTTACCACAGGAGACCACCAAACCTGCCCTACCACTTTCCCATCCTCGCAAGTTCCGCAAAATAATGCGCAAAGGTCTTCATCCCACCGGAGGCCTGGCCCCAGTCGAAGTACTCGTTCGGCGCATGGTAGCCATGCTCAGGCAAACTCAATCCCATAAACAGGATCGGCACCTTCCAGGCTTTCTGCATTGTAACGACAGCACCGATTGATCCGCCTTCGCGGATGAACGCCGGATCTTTTCCAAACCCCGCCTTCGCTGCCCGCTTCACCGCTTCGACATAGGGCCCTTCAAACAGTCCTTTGAACGGATGAAGCATCCCTTCCCGCTCAACCTTCACATTCGGATTGAGTTTGGCAACATGTTTCTTGAGTAACGTAAAGGCCTTTTCCGGAGTTTGATTTGGAACCAACCGCATACTCACCTTGAGTTCGCCATGGCCCGGCACCACGGTTTTGACCCCAGGCCCGTGATAGCCGCCGGTCAAGCCATGCACCTCGAACGTCGGCGCGGCCCAAATCCGGCGCATGATCTCGGCGGGATCGTGTGTGCGCAGTGTCTGAAATCCATAGGCCTGCTTGAAGCTCCTGACCTGGAAACCTGACGCGAGGAAACTTTTGATCTCCGCTTTTGTCGGTTCGATGACATCTTTGTAGAATCCGGGAATCTTCACCTTGCCGGTCTTGGCATCGACGCAGGCGTGGGCCACTTCCATCAGTTCCACGAGCGGATTACGCGCGGCGCCGCCGGTCACACCGGAATGGGCGTCTTTCGATCCAGTGCGCAGCATCAACCGCGCACCCAACAGGCCGCGTAGACCATAGGGCATGGCAGGTTTCCCTTTCGCGAGCCAGATGGTATCTGACACGACGACCGAGTCAGGTCGAGGAATAGCCGCTCGGTTCTTCAACCCAGCCGCAAAGTGCGGACTGCCGATTTCCTCTTCCAGCTCCCAGAGAAACCGGACGTTGATCGGGAAGCCCTGCTCGATCGCGTACCGCGCGCCGAACAGAGCCGAGAGTGCCGGACCTTTGTCATCCGTCGCACCACGGCCATGATACAGCCCGTTCTCGTTCATGAACGCAAAGGGCGCTTGCTTCCATTCCGGCTCCTGTGCCGGCTGCACATCCATATGGTTATAAATGGTGACGGTTGGATATTGGGCTCTGGTCGTCCAGCCGCCCGATACGATCGGATAGCCGCCGGTCTCCACAATCTGGACTTCAGCCCCCAGGTCCGTGAGTACCTGCCGCGCGAATTCAGCCATGCGTCGGATATCGTGAGCCTTGGCCGGGTCCATACTGATCGAGGGAATCTCCACCATCTGGCCTAGCAGATCTTCAAACCGGAGGCGGCTGTCTGTAATGTATCGTTCAAGGTGCGCACAATCGATCATGGGTAATTCTCCAGAAAATGTCGGCGGATTATAACGAGTTTACCGAGGGGGCGGAAGGGACTTCTGCAACGTCCTTCTGTAAAATAGAACTGTGACACACCGCCGCGTATCTCGTGCACAAACATTGGTCGGTCTCCTCGCCATCCTCTGGCTTGGGTGGGCTGTGGCCGGATTTTCCTATGCCTCAGCCGCGGAACCCATCACCATTCGCGAGATTATTGACGAGCCGAAATCGTTTCATTTGAAACAGGTCACGTTGCAGGGCACGGTTCGCAATGTGACGCCGCTCGACCCCTACAAGACCCAGGCCGGCACGGTGTGCTACGCCGCCTATTTGTTCTACCTGGAAGACGAAACCTCCTCGATCAACGTCGCCGTCTACGGACGTTGCGGAGTCCCGATCGTCAAAGACCCAGATGTCGAAGACGGGCAACGGATTGAACTCACCGCCACAATCCAGTCGCCGAGTCACGGGGGTTACTATTTGAGTTTTCACGGGGTGAAGGTGGCGAGAGATAAAGAAGGCGTCATTCAAGCGGTGGCGGATCGAATTACCCCGCTACCCGATGAGGTGAAGCCGCAATGACAGACTTTCAGGGCAGGGTCGCACCGGCGAACAGGACAGTCGGCTGGATCGGCGCCGGCGTGATGGGCTCGTCGATGTGCGGCCATCTGCTCACAACCGGCTATCGGGTGACCGTGCATAGCCGCACGAGGTCGAAGGCGCAACCATTGCTCGATCGCGGCGCGCAATGGGCCGAGAATCCTCGAACTGTACCAGTTGAATCCGATATCCTCTTCACGATGGTCGGATTTCCTCAGGACGTCCGGCAAGTCTATTTTGGCGAAACTGGAGTCCTGGCCGGTGCGCGAGCTGGGATGATCCTCATCGACATGACGACGACGCAACCCTCATTGAGCCGTGAAATTGCAGCGGCTGCCTCAGCGAAAGGTCTATCGGCCATCGATGCGCCTGTCTCCGGCGGCGACGTCGGCGCCAAGAGTGCATCGCTCTCGATCATGATCGGGGGCGACACGACATCCGTGCAAGCCGTGATGCCGCTCTTCGAACTATTGGGGAAAAAGATCGTGCATCAAGGAGGCCCCGGCACTGGGCAACAGGCGAAACTCTGTAACCAGATTGTGATCGCCGGCACGATGGTCGGTGTCTGCGAGAGTTTGCTCTATGGCTACAAGGCGGGACTCGATCTGACTCGCATGCTCGAATCGATCCGGGGCGGTGCAGCCGCCTGTTGGACGTTAGACAATCTGGCGCCGAAAATTCTACAGCGCAACTTCGACCCAGGATTTTTTGTCGAGCATTTCATCAAGGACATGGGCATCGCGCTGGAAGAAGCAGAACGTATGGGACTCGTACTGCCCGGCCTTACGTTGGTGCACCAGCTCTACCAGACCGTCCACACGCTCGGACATGGCCGTAGCGGAACTCACGCGCTGATGCTCGCTTTGGAAGCACTCTCACATATCCACGTGAGTGCGCCACCGGCATAAATCCTTCTGATCCAGTGAAAGTCTGTCGTAAGAGGGCATCTGCCGTCGTACAAGTACGGTTACGGTGAAAGCCGGCGGTAGTGTTTCAGAAGCAGTAGCCCGCCCCAAGCGAACGAGGCCAGCATCAGGAGAATGCCGAAGTTGTAGGCGAGGTGAGCCAGGCGATGATCGTACTCCAGCCAGCCCAACATGGTCAGAAGATTGTTCCAGTCATGCCCGTCCGTTTCTTTTCTAGTCACCCCGCCAAGCAGCATGAGATCCATCGCCCGCGCATCGTTGATATAGGGGGCGATATCCATAAAGCTTTCCGCCGTCCACCAGAGGGCCACGGAAGCGCCGAAGGGATCGCGCGTCTTGATGAGAAAGGTAGCCAGGCACACAAGCGGCATCAGGATCTGGCCGAGACTCCCACCCAGAATCGTCATGAACCGCCCCAACGGAATAAATAGGAGATGGCCTGCTTCATGAAACGGCAGATTGATCAGATGGAGAAACGATTCCCCTGTGTAGTTGGTTTCAAGCGGCGTGAAAATAAATGTTCGGCCCCACCAAAGAAGCACCAGAAATACCGCGACCCGGCCGCCGAACGTCAACGAGTCGGTCGACGTATCCGAATCAACGAGCCACTCCTTGGCAACAGACACCCAGCGCGAGTTATTCTGTGATTCCTGCTGCCGCTGCAGCGAGACAAGCGGCCGATACTTTGCAAAGATGACCCCGCATTTCACGCACTCAGTCGCTCCGTCAGGCTGGTCAGCCTGACACTTGGGACACGACACGGTTGTGGTCGCTGTAGACTCCACAGGCACACTCTAAAGCCGAGTGCGCGATCGGACAAGAAAATCTCTTCATTGATCCAGCGCACTGTATGAAGTCCGATTACAAGCTGCTCAAACAGACCTCCAGCAAGGCCGCAGCCGATGGAAACACCGGAGGCGTAGCCACTGGCTACGTTGAGGATCTGAACGATGTGAGAACGAAGCCTGGGGAAAGGCGCGTCTCGGCGCGCCCGGGCGGGGCGGGTGAGATGGGCGGCTGTTTCAGCATCCCGCTAGTGAAAAGAGAAAGGAACAGGAGCAAAGGTGAGGACAAACACGGCAAATGCAATCCATCCGACAACGATCCGCTTCCGGCCCAACGGGACATGAATGTCGCGCACCGGTGGATGCCCGAAACCCCAGAGTCCTGCCATGAAGGCCCAAAGCCACCAGCCGGGCCAGCCCACGTATCCCAGCACGATGAGGATCGGCACCATGACAAATGCCATCGTACGTTGGCGTTTGCCCCACAGGGCATACGCCACATGTCCGCCGTCGAGTTGGCCGATGGGAATGAGATTCAACGACGTCACAAATAGGCCAAACCAGGCGGCGAACCCGATGGGGTGCAAGACGATGTCAGCCTGAGGAGGAATGGATCCGACGACCAGCCAAGCGATGAATTGCAAAAGCAACGGTTCACCCAATTGCAATCCATGCGTCGCCGTGCGATCGACGACGGTTGACAGATTCAGTCCAATAAACAGTGCCACCACCGCGGCGATGAAGCCGGCAAGGGGGCCGGCCACGCCGATGTCGAACAGCGCGCGTCGATTCACAATAGGCCCGCGCAGGCGGATGATAGCCCCGAATGTGCCGATGAAGTACGGAGGGCCCGGGATAAACAACGGCAACGACGCCGGCACCCTGTGAATACGGGAGAGCATATAGTGCCCGAATTCATGGGTCACCAGAATGATCAAGAGCGTGGCGGCAAAGGGAATCCCCTGCAAGAGCACTTCAGGCTGTTCAAGCAGGAGATTGACCGGCCCACGGATCGGCCCGTTGTAAGCCTGATAGGCCCCGGCCCACAGGGTGGTAAAGATTGTCGCGACAAAGAGGCCGACGGGCAGGATCCATTTCGAGAAGGGTGTCTCCTCGAATTCGTCGTCCGGGGAGAGATGACCAAGATCCTCAGACGGCTCCGCCACAACCGGCAGCTCTCCGCTGCTGATCGGTTGCTCATCATTCCGCTGGTCCAGACTCATAGGGTCTTCAATGACCAGATGCGAAGGGGTTATGGTCCAATTCTTCACGAATCGTCGTGGCCGGTCCATGACCTGGCAGCAACCGATATTCTAGCGGCAACCCAAGGACGTGAGTCCGGACCGACCGTAGATGGGTCTGATACAGGGTACTGGGATTCGAACGGCCGATGGATCCCGCAAACAACGTATCGCCGACGAAACAGAGGCGCTTTGACCCAGCATCCACTCGATAGCAGATCCCACCAGGGGTATGACCCGGCGTGGCGAGACAATGGACGCTAAGACGTCCAACCGCGATCGTCTGACCCTGTTCCGGCGCCTTCATCTGTGCCGCAGGGGGTCGCCAACTGAGGAGATCGACATCCTCTGCTCCGAGATACACCGGCGTCTGACAAAAATTCAGAATCTGATCAATCCCGTCGGCATGATCTGCATGGCCATGCGTGAGGCAAATCCCCATCAGGTGCAGGCGGCGCGCGGACAAAAACTCGATCATCGCCGGCGCATTGTACGCCGTGTCGATGAGCACCGCCTCCCCGCTGTCATGCACCACATAGCCCTGCACCCCATAGCCATTGATCGATCCCTCTATCCTCTCCACCCAGGCCATCGGCGGTTGCGCGACCGGTTCCCACTTCTCAATCGCGATCTGCTCCAACGGACCTGGACGAAGTCCTAGTGCCTTCGATAGAGCTCGAACTTCTGTGCGATCTGGCGGGCAAACGCCCCGCTCCAGCGCTGTGATGTTCCCGCCGGGCAATCCGGTCATCCGCGCCACATCGCCGATCGAAAGCCCCTGGCCTATTCGTGCCTTCTTAACAATGTCTACGAATTCGTCTTCGAGCGGCATGTGAAACGCCTTGAGCTATTAGCGGTCAACGCTGAATTCAATCTTTGCGGAAAGCTGACGGCTGACCACTGACAGCTATCGATCCTGTTCCAGGCCTGCGCCATCTTAACTCAGGCCGCTAATGATGCGGCGATAGTCATCCTCGGAGTAGGCTCTGAGAGTCGTCGACCGCACATTGCCGAGTGATCCCAACTTGAGGCCGAAGCTCGCCAGCTTGTCGTTGTTGGGCATTTCGACGATGAGAACAAGATCATACGCCCCCAGCGTCATGTAGAAGGATTTGACCTCACCACCCAGGTCCTTCGCAAGCTTCTTCACCCCATCGAGCCGCTTCGGCGAATCCTTCACATTCTTGATTCCTTGATCCGTCCAATTGAGAAGCATCAGATAGGTCACCACAGCAGCCTCCTTTCTACTCTCTCGCCCACAGCTCCGGACGCTTCCATTCCTTAGGGCGGGTGGCCCGCTGTTCTCCCACTGCGCGCGTCCAACGAGGGTCTTCTGAGACCGTGCGTTGCGCGAGCACAGGAGAACAGCGGGCTACCCGCCCTCTCAGCTCTCCGGAGCTAACTTTATTTCCTTCACTTCCCCGAAGCCCGATAGCAACTTTGGCAAAGCCTCACCAGAGCCAACAGCCACAATGGTCAGTCTCTCTGGGTTAAAGTGTTTCTTCGACGCCGCCAGAATTTCCTCTTTCGTCAATGCAATCACGCGGGCACGCAATTGCTGGAGAAAATCCTTGGGAAGCCCATCGTATTCCAGTGCTATCAACCGCCCCACGATCGCCGACGAACTGGCGAAAGAGAACACAAATGAGTTCACGTAAGCCTCTTTCGCTTCTGCCAGCTCGCTGTCCGTCACCAACTCTATCCGCATCCGCTCCATGTTCGCGACAAACCGAGTGATGACCTCTTGCGTAGACGGCAGCTTCGTCTCCGCGCGCATCAGCCAGACGCCCTGATCGTGCACCCCTGAATTCAAGCGGCTGCCGACCGAGTAGGCCAAGCCCCGCTTGGTCCGCACATCGTTGAAGAGACGGCTGCGAAAGGAACTGCCCCCCAGAATATCGTTCGCGATCGCCAAGGCGACATAGTCGGGATCCTGCTCTTTGATCGACAAATGACCGAGCCGGAGATGCGTCTGCGAGGTCTCCTTGTTCACGAACCGAACAACGGGCTTCGCCGTTGCGCTCTGGGGCACGTCGGCAATCGCCAGCACCGGCACCTCGCCCTTTTTCCAATCGCCAAATACGTCGCGCAGCAGGGCCAGCATCGCGGGCTTGTCGAAGTCGCCCGTCACTCCCAGCATCATACCGTTCGGATGAATGGTCTTCCGGTGAAAGGCGATCAGATCGTCTCTGGTGATGCGAGTGATGGACCCGATGTTGCTTTCGCGCGCCGTTGGGTGATTCTCTCCGTACAGGAGCTTGACGAACTCACGTCCGACGATCGCACCGGGGTGATCTTGCCTGCGGCGAATCCCTTCAATGACCTGTAATTTAGCCAGTTCAACCCGCGCCGGCTCAAAAGCGGGTGTTCGGATGAGTCCGGCGAAAATCTGGAACCCCCGCTTCAAGTCCTTGCTGAGCACATCGAGCGATGCAGAACCGGATTGCCGGCCGATTGAGACACTGAGCCCCCCAGCGAACTGTTCAAGCTCCTCGTCCACTTGTTCGGCCGACAAACCGCCCCCGCCGCCGGTCCGCATGACGGAGCCAGTCAACGAGGCCAGGCCGATCTTGTCTGCAGGATCGAGCCAGCTGCCCGTTCGTATGGTCGCAGTCATGTTAACCAACGGCAACTCATGGTCCTCCAAGAGATACACGACCATCCCGTTCTCGAACACCATACGATCCGGTTCGGGCGGGGTGAACTCCACCGTCTTAAACGTCATCTGTCTTGGATCGCCTAGCGCCGGACTTCCGGCACAAGCAGCCAGCACAGGGATGGCTGCCGCCATGATCGTCGAGCACAGCACGACACTCCATCGCGTCACGTTTCGCGTCTCACGTTTCACATCCCTCATCGTGCCACCTCGCGCTGTGGCGCCGTCGCAACATTTTTTTCTCCAACTTTCTTCACCAACGTCGCCACCGTTCGGTTCGATTTCGTGAAGTACGCAGTGGCCACACGCTGGATATCGGCAGGCGTGACGGCTGCAATCTTGTCACGGGACTTTATCGCGTAGCGCCAGTCTCCCGCCAGCGTCTGAAAAAGCGCCAATTGAGAAGCCAGGCCTCCGTTGGATCGAAGCGCCCGAACCAAATCGGCATCGAGATTATTCAGCACTTTCTCAAGCTCCCTGGCAGAAACCGGCTCCGTCTTGAGCCGTTCGATCTCGGCATAGATCGCGGCTTCGACTTCGGTCGTCGTATGGGGCGCGAGCGGTGTGGCAGTGAGTACGAATAGGTTCGGGGAACGGACCCCCGGATGATTGGAATCGGAGTTGACCGAGGCGGCGATCCGTTTTTCACGGACCAGCTTCGCATAGAGCCGGGAGGTGAGTCCGTCGCTCAGCACTGCATCGATCACGTCGAAGACATAATCGTCGGGATGGCCCAACGCCGGCTTGTGAAACCCGATGATCAGCGACGGTTCGGCATCGAACTCCACTTCCACGCGGCGCTCCCCTCGTTGAGGCGGCTCAACGGTGACGATCGAGAGCTGCGAAGGCGAGGCCGGTATCGTGCCGAACGTCTGCTCGATCAGCGTCATGACGTCCTTCGGGTTGATATCGCCCACAATGGCGATCGTCGCATTGCCGGGACCATAGTAGGTTTTGAAGAAGGCTTCGGTGGCGGCCGGTGTAAGCGACAGGATGTCCGATTCCCACCCGATGGTCGGAATGCCATAGGGATGTGCGCGGAAGGCAGCCGACGTGAAGGTTTCGTACAACAGGCCGCTGGAGCTGTCGTCATTCCGCAACCGCCGCTCCTCCATGACCACTCCGCGCTCTTTGTAGAATTCGCGGAGAACTGGATACGCCATGCGATCGGCTTCGAGTGCAGCCCATAACGGCAGACGGTTTGCCGGGAGGTTGATCATATAGCGAGTCAGGTCCTTGCCGGTCGCCGCATTGAGCCCGACCCCCCCGTGGCGTTGGTAGAGTAAGGCCATCTCATTTCCCGCGACGAACTGTCCCGCCTGATCTTGTAGTTCGGTAAATCGTTTCTGCAGCCCCTCGATGGCTGCCCGATCTTCGGAACTGGCTGGTCTTTCCTGACTCTTCCGTGCGAGATCTCGTTGCCGTTGCTCCAACTCGGTCCCCACTCGAAACCACTCTTCGAGAATGGGGCGTTCTTTTTCGTAATTCTTCGTCCCAACCGTCCTTGTGCCCTTGAAGGCCATATGTTCATAGAGATGCGCCAGGCCGGTTTGCCCCACCTGTTCATTGACTCCCCCAACCCCGAAGGTCATGTTGAGGGAGACCACCGGCGTCTGATGCCGTTCGACCATGAGCACGGTCAGACCGTTTGCCAGTTTCTGTTCCACCACACGATCCGCCAGCCCGAACGAGGACGCATGCACGAGACTCAGGTTCAGGCTGAGGCCAAAGGTGACAAGCAGGCCTGCTATGAGGACGTGGCGGTGGAGCGGACTCCAGAACAATTTCATGCTCAACCTCAACCTGTTTTTCATATGAATAGCTCCATGAGTTGTTCCGGTCGTTCGATGAACCAATCTGGCTTGCACGCTTCCATTTTGCTTCGATTCCCCATGCCGTACCCGACCGCACAGACACGAATCCCGGCATTATGCCCGCCGTTGATGTCGTTGGTGCTGTCACCGACGAGCACAGTCTGTTCTTTCGGCACATTGAGTTGCTCCATTACATGCAACAGCATGCCCGGCTCCGGCTTCAATCCAAACCCGCGATCGCCTCCGACGACGTACTGAAAATGATTCCCCCCCAGCCCTTGGAGAATCACGTTGGTGTACTCGATCGACTTGTTGGTGGCGACCGCCTTTCGCTTGCCTGCGAAATGTGTGAGCATCTCTCCAATCCCGGGATAGAATGTCGTGCGATCGAGGCAATGGACCAGGTACTGGCTCCTAAACACCCGCAACGCTTCGTCGAAGGTGACTCGGCTGCCCTCGCCGATCGACAACCGCAACAGTTGTTTCACCCCATCCCCTACAAACCCAAAGATTTCCTCGATAGGCCGCTGCGGCAGCCCCAGCTCGGCCAGCGTGAAGTTCACCGAAGCGGCAATGTCCCATTTGGACTCGATGAGCGTCCCATCCAAATCGAAGATCAATAGCTCAACCGAGGTCTTCCCCATCATTATTTTGCCTTTCGCAACTCTTCTTGTAATACCCCCAAACGGTCTCGCTTTGTCAGATCGGTTTCTTTCGACAAGGCTTCGCGCACGAAATTCGCCATCCGCTTCTGTCCCACATGAGGGGGAAGCATCGGCTCGACAATCTTCCATCGATTTTTGACGGCTTTCACGCGAAACCGAACCTCTTCGGTCTCAGCCTCCTGGATGAACCCGGCGGTTTCCAGATACACCGAGCCTATCACCTGAAAGGTGACTGGAATCACGACTTCCAGCCTATCAATCACCTCCCATTGGCGATACTGCTCAGCCACGACAAAGCCTCGCGTCACGACAACATGTCCCCACGCCGGCTCCTCACTCCAACTCGTGTAGGACGCGACCGTTTCGGACGACATGGCATCGAGCCGCGCTCCCTTATAGTCGAGCGCCAGATATCGCTTCACCACATCTGCCGGTGAGTGCTTGATGGATGCAGTCTGCGCGATCCCATCTCCGGCTGACAACATCAGGGCAAGCAACTGACACAGAATAAACACGAGCCGCCCCATACCATTGGGTATCATCGTGTGTTCTTTTCTCCCAATCTGTACTCCTCCCGTGGGAACTGAGTACGCTTCCCTTGCGCGCGTTCGACAATGGAAATCTTAATTCGCAGACGCTGTGAGGGCGCAGGGTCCACTCAGTCGCTTCAGCTCACCCGACTGTGTGTAACTTCATTAAGTTGGTCTCCCCAGGCTGACCGATCCTGGTCCCTGACAGAATCACGATCCGCTGTCCCGTTTTCGCTAGCCCCTCGGTCTTCAGGCGGCGTTCCGCTTCATCGATCCGCTCATCGGTTTGAGCGATCTGTCGCATCGTATGAGGGATCACACCCCAGTACAGCGCCATCCGCTGCCGTACGGCCTCAAATGGGGTCAATGAAATAATTGACGCGTCGGGTCGCTGCTTCGACAGCAAACGCGCAGTGGTGCCCCGTTCGCTAAATGCCACGATGACGCTCGCCCCGATGGTTGAAGCTGCCGAAGAGGCCGAATGACAAATGGCTTCCGTGAATGAACCTTCTTCCCGTGGCGCGTCGGACGAGCGCGTACGCCACGACCGAGCCCCTTCTTCGGCGGCGCGAATGATTCGGTCCATGACTCGGACTGTTTCAACCGGGTGCTGTCCGATCGCCGTTTCTGCGGACAGCATGACCGCATCAGTCCCATCGAGGACGGCATTGGCCACATCCGACGCTTCGGCCCTTGTCGGGCGCGTGTGGTGTGTCATAGACTCCAACATCTGAGTGGCTGTGATCACGAGGCGGCGACGACGGTTGGCTTCGGCGATGATACGCTTCTGTAGGAGTGGGACCGCCTCCGGCCCCATCTCTACACCAAGATCTCCTCGCGCGACCATGATCCCGTCGGCTTCTTCCAACAACGAGTCCAATGCCGCGATGGCTTCAGCCCTTTCGATCTTTGCGATGATCGGCTGGTCTCCACCACATTCCGCTACCAGACGCCGCGCCGCTTGTACGTCTTCAGGTCCTCGCACAAACGAGAGTGCCATATAGTCCACTCCTTCTGCGACACCGAAACGAATATCTTTCCGATCTTTTTCCGTGAGCGTTGGAGCGCTGACCGTGGTGCCGGGCAGATTGATCCCCTTACGAGACATGATCCACCCCCCGGTCTTCACTCTGCACTCGACCGCACCACCACTCACTGCGGTTACGAGCAGTTCGATCAGTCCGTCGTCGATCAAGATTCTGGCCCCTGGCCGCACGTCTAGAGCCAACTGTGGATAGGCTACCGGGATCTCCGTGAGCTCCGAAGGGGCTATGGTTTGGCTGCCGATCTGGCCGCCCGACCGAAGCAGGCCTCCGACTAGCCTGATCCGCTGTTCTGCCATCACCTCGACTCCTGCTCCTTCGAGATCACCGACTCGGATTCGAGGCCCCTGCAAGTCCTGCACGATCGCAACCGCCACGTGCCGACGACCCGCTGCTTCGCGAATGGCCTTGATCGCGCGTGCATGCGATTCGTGAGTCCCATGAGAAAAGTTGAGTCGTGCCACGTCCATGCCGCTTTCAATCAACTGATCCAGCAGGGCGGGCGAATCGCTAGCGGGGCCAATGGTGCACACGATTTTGGCTTTACGCATAAACAATACTGTCACTGGTCATTGGTCAATCGGGACGTGCGCCGCGCGAGCCAGGCGGGACATGAGATTCTGATTCATCCCGCATTGTGCTCGCGTCCCGCTCTTCTCGCGATGATGTTCGGGGATGCCATTCTAGCAAACGACCACCAAGCCCACAACGCAACCGCCGTTTCAGGCGCAGGCCGCCAAGTTCATCCATGATGGAATCGAGGCACGGCCTTCACAGTGAAACGCCACGCTCCATTCATGTTGCTACGGCAGCTCGCTTCCATGCATTCGGGCGAAGATATCCCAATCGAACTGCTTCGGTACCACAGCGTGGAGTGGGATCGCCTCGATGTTGCCTGGCCCGCGATAGGCCAACATGCACCCGACCACCCGTTCCGGCTCCTTGACGAGACGGCGAATTGCTTCATAGGCCAGATCTTGCCCGATGGTCTTGTCCTCGGGGGTCGGAGGCGCCCCCCGTAACGTGTGCCCGAGGATCGTGGCTTTGGTTGTAGGGGCGAGGCGATATTCGCCGGGGCGCGCCTGAAACTGTGGCCATGTGGTGAGCGTGCTGGCGACATACTCGACAAGACCTCGTACGCCGCCATCCGGATGATGGCGATGGGGCGTCTGTTCCGCCACCACGAACAGATGGCTTTTGTTCGGGACACCCAAGGTGCGGTTGAGCGTGCCCAGGATGAAGTCGTCGATATAGGCTTCGGGATCGGGATGCTCATTGACCAAAAGGCCTTCAGCTCTGGCCTGATATGCACAGGCGAGGGCAAGATGGCCGGACCCCGCCCCCATAATCTCGACGAAAAATACGCTGCCCATGGCGGAACTGGTGGCTTTCAGCGACTCGATGGATTGATTCGCCAGAGACACGGCCGAATGAAAACCCAGGGAAGTCGTCCCCGCGAGATTATTGTCGATCGTGCCAGGGATCCCCACTGCCTGGACTCCAAATCCTTCGTACAGCGCCCGCGCGCCTCGAAGACTCCCGTCCCCACCAATGACCACCAAGGCTCCGTCTTCCATATAGGGCCGAAGATGCCGCATGGTGGCCTGTTGCACCTGTTCGTCCTTAAAGTCTTCGAACCGGCTGCTCCCAATCGGACTGCTCGCATGACTGCCCATACCGCGGGTATCCTGCTCGGTCACGGCTTCGATCCAGTTGTTGGCCAGACCTAAGAACCCGTGACGGACGAAGTGGACTTCCAGGCCAAACCGGTGTCCTGCTACGCGCAACTCTTTCAACGCAGCGCCGGCACCGGCGAAATCGCCACCCGAGACCAATGCCACGATCCGCTTGATCTGTCGGGGCTTGAGCGTGATCCGGTCTCTGCGTTCGCGCTCGACCTTCACCCAGGCATCCCGCACCACTCGTTCCCGTGCTGACAAACCCACAGCGGTGGAATAGCCGGATAAGAGTCCCTGTTCATAAGTCAGCAGAACGACGTTATCCTGTCCCTCCTTATATTCACCAAACTCGGTGAAGGCTTCGCGAAAGGGACGAGGATCGAGATAAATCATGAGCGCCCGCAACGTGGAGCTGTGGCTGTACACACACACGGCCTTCCCTTGGTGGAACTGACCCAACCGACGGAAGCCATCGACGATGTCCACATAGACATCGAAGAAAGAATGTCCGCCCGGGTAGCTGTAGAGGGGATGTTTGATCAAACGCTTGGCCGTCTGTACATCCACGCCGAATGCCTTTGCTGCCTCTTCGGCTTCCACCTTCTTCTCCAAACCTGTCACCCATCCGAAATCCTGGGAGTCTAATGCGGGATCGCAGGCGGGTGGAAGTGCCTCAGCATCGTGTGCCTGCGCCTGCATCAGCGCTGCGATCACCCGCCCATACAATTGCCGCGTATTGGGGCTCTGGCTCACCAGATGGACAAAGGTGCGCGGATCGAGATAGTTGTGAATGTGCAGGAAGTCCAATTGTTGTCCGACCACGCCTAGCATCCGGGCCAAGGCTGCACCGACTGCGTCGGCTTTGGTGACGCCTCGCTCAGGGTCCAGCACGTTCGCGGTGCGGCGCCCGACTCGATAGGTGCAGCTCTCCATGCGTGAAATACCATGACGCATTGTGAACAGAAGCGTGCGACCGGTTAAATCGCGCGGCAAGAGCCAAAACCGATCCTCGCCTAAGTCCAGCACGATACGATCCTCGACCAATTGCGGCGTCAGTTGCGCGCGTGGCACGATCGCCACCGGCCGGCGATGCGTCGGTTTCTGCACTGACCTGATTGGCATGCGGAGGAGCGGAGCCAACTCGCCTGCTGCGAGGAGAACATTCCAAGCGGCAAAGAACACCAGTTCGTCACCCCGGCATCCCTCTTCAATCAGCGCGAGACGGGTAGTCCGATACTCCTCTGCCCCAGGAAAACCCCCTTGCGCACCCTGCACAAACGCCTTGATCTTCTCCATCGCGTCACGGGTTCGCTGTGGTCGATCGAGTGAGGAAGCCGGAGCAGGTGGGAGGGTCACTCCCTCACTTGCAGTGCGACGCGCCAGCATTTCCCCATAAGCCAGAAGTCCTTCGACTGTTACAAACTCAAGCCGGTCCACTGCTGATTCCAATCTGCACCTCGTTGGCTCGTCCTTGCGTGCACAACCATCGTGCCTGCCCGATCTGCCCGTACGGTGGTCGGGAGACGCGGGACAGAAAAACAGCCTTAACGGAACGAATGCGTTGAATGCTACGCTGGCAAATGAGCGATAGCAACAATTCCTGGTTGCGAGCGCCCGTTGCTCCTCCGAGATCATGCGTGCTAGGGTTCGTACTCTGCTGCCTCGCCTCGTGATACGAACGTGAACCTATGGATCGAACTTGGAAGATCTATGGAATACTCGTCGTCCTTGGTGGCCTACTGTTCGGTGGCCTCACAGGTTGCCCCAGCGCCGGCTCGTCGCCTGAACCAACCATACCGTCTGCCCCTGTTTCATCCGTTCTGCCCGCAGGACCAGCTCTTCACGATGCCACGCCGCCTCTCGATCGACAGTTGCATCGCGTCGCGAAGGACCCACCGCAAAAAGCCAAGGATCTGCTGGAGGCAATTCAGCAACATGAGGGCAAAGCCCTCCCTGGATATGTCGGTGGCGGGGCATTTCAGAATCGCGAACGTCGCCTTCCCCCAGGCCATTATCGCGAGTACGATGTGAATCCTAAAATGCGCGGCCGCTCGCGGGATGCGGAACGGATCGTCATCGAGCAAGACACTGGCAGGGCCTACTATACCGGTAACCATTACCGAACGTTCATGCCATTGAATGAGATACCATGACTCCGAAGCACACCGTGACATTGACAGCCTATCTCCAATCGACGAAAGCCCCCTGGACCTCATTGCTTACGGTCACAGCCGGACAGCGCGCCGAATCGCTGGTGCGCCCACCGACCGGGTTGGTGCTGAAGATTATCAAGGGCCTTCACTGCAAGACGCCGGTAACACTGTTTGCAGAATTCGCACGGGCATTGAAATTCCCAGACTACTTTGGCCACAATTGGGATGCCCTTGAAGAATGTCTGGCCGACCTGGAGTGGCTACCAGCCAAAGGCTATGTCCTGCTCATCACCGATGCGGAGCGCGTATTGCCCGACGACGAAGAAGAGTATGAAACCTTTCTTGAGATCTTGCGCGATGCGGGAGAGGCTTGGGGAAACGGACAGGCGGGGATGGGCGCACGACGAGCGACGGCCTTTCACGCACTGTTCGCTGTATCCGAGCAAGAGAAAGCCAAGCGAGCCCACTGGGGGATGAAAGAATTCAATGCGGAACCGACTCGGAAGCCTGGATTACGGCGTCGGGCTCCCTCAAAACGGGCCTAACCCGCAGAATGGAAAAGGGGGAGCCTCCCTCCCGGCAGATCGATAAGATGATGTGTCAGTCCTACGGACGCGTCTTCTTGGTCATATTCAGCAAGCCTGCCCAGCGGGAGAGCGCGGAAGACAATCCTGTCGCGATTCCAAAACGTGGGGCGGTGTGAGTCAATGCCTGCCAGCGGGCTTTGACGTCGTGGCGATGAACGACACAAATCCCATGCGTTTCTCGCGCATCGTCGAGTGGGGCTTTTTCACCCACCAGCTCAGGTTCCCCTGCTTGTCGGCACCACGAACAGATAATCTTCATCGTCGATCTCTTAATCGCTGTCTAGAGTTTCGAATGGTACCTGCTTAGTTAGGCAAGAGTCGAGCCGCACTCGATTGGTGGGACGAATCAGCATATTTGCAGAGGTTGCGAAACGTCGCTACCTCGCAACAGCACAGCCTGTATCAAAAAATGTTGCGATGCGTATCTCTTTGGGCACATTTGCGCCCCGGTTGCTTTATCACGCCACATAAACCTCCTCATTCTTGACCGAGGCTCAACTGCATGGTACTGTGCGCCCCCATTATGAAAACCACTCGTTCTGCCAAGCTGTTTGCCGACGCACAGCAGTTGATTCCCGGGGGAGTGAATAGTCCGGTGCGGGCCTTTCGCTCTGTCGGAGGCCAACCCCGGTTTATCAAACGCGCCAAAGGCGCCCGCCTCTACGATGTCGATGGGAACTCGTACCTCGATTATGTCCTGTCGTGGGGCCCGATGATTTTGGGTCATACTGCCCCATCGGTCATCGGCACGATCAAAAAAGCTGCTGCAAACGGCACCAGTTACGGCGCGCCGACCGAACTGGAAGTCACGCTCGCCCGCATGGTCCACGACGCCTTCCCCTCGATGGAAAAGGTCCGACTCGTCAGTTCCGGCACCGAGGCGGTCATGAGTGCCATTCGTGTGGCCCGGGGATTTACGAAGCGAGATAACATTCTCAAGTTTGAAGGGTGTTATCACGGCCACAGCGATTACTTGCTAGCGAAGGCCGGTTCAGGTTTGGCCACATTGGGGATTCCGGATTCGCTTGGAGTCCCGGCGGACTTTGCAAAGCATACCTTGACCGCCCCGTACAACGACATCCGCGCAGTGCAACAGATCGTCAAGGAGCAGCGGGACACATTGGCCTGCATTATTCTAGAACCGATCGCGGCAAACATGGGCGTGGTGCCACCGGCGCCGGAATTTCTTTCGTCGCTCAGGCGACTCACCGCGGAACACGGCATCCTCCTGATTTTCGACGAGGTCATCTCCGGCTTTCGCGTCACATACGGGGGAGCCCAAACGCTCTACGGCATTACTCCGGATCTGACGGTGCTGGGAAAAATTATCGGCGGAGGGTTACCGGTCGGCGCCTACGGAGGGCGGAAAGAAATCATGGATCTGATCGCGCCATTGGGGCCGGTCTATCAGGCAGGGACGTTGTCAGGAAATCCGTTGGCTGTGTCCGCCGGAATTGC
>JBDSDL010000063.1:0-2949 GCA_039920585.1 Nitrospiraceae bacterium
GTCGAACATCACGGCTTTGGCGCCTGCTCGTACGAGGATGCCACAAGTCTGGCATGAACGGAGCGGGACCATCTGTGTGCATCTCGTCTTACTCATTTTCAAGATCATCCCCACAGATGAGACCCCCACGATTGAGGGGATACCGCAATGGTTGCAAAGCCGCTAATAGGTATGCCTTAGTAGGCTGCGGGAAAACCCGCAAACAAACAAGTCAAAGCAAACAAACCAATTGAACAAGGACCTCGCTGATGACGCAACCCCCCTCCCCTGACGCGAAGAACCAGCCAGGTGCCGACTTCATTCAATTGAGCAAGGCTGATGCTTCAGACCTTCTCCACTACAAGACTGAGATCGAAGCGGTCGAACGGATCAGCCAGGCCCTGTTTCAGTCGTTAGACCTGGACGAGCTCGTGGAAACGACCCTTCATATCGCGCTTGATGAAGTGGGGGCCGAAGCAGGATCCATTCTGCTTGCAGACCCGGAGAAAGAATCGCTGATCTTTCAGTATTCGATCGGCGACAAGCCTGTCCCCCGGGGAACGGACATTGCGTGGGACAAAGGCATTTCCGGCGCCGTCTTCCAATCCGGGGAGGCCCGGATTACGAACCAGGTCAACCAGGACACGACCCATCTTCACTCCATCGATCAGACGACGGGCTTTGTCACCCACGGCATGATCACTGTGCCGCTCCGGCGCTGGAGAAGTGAGCCGATCGGCGTCTTGAACGCGTTGAACAAACGCGAGGGGCCGTTCACGAACCATGACCTCGGACTCCTCACGATCATTTCTGCATTTGCTGCGCTGGCGATTCAGCAGGCCAAGCAATTCGAGGATGCCAAGAAAGCTGAAGTGGTGACGCTGCTCGGCAATATCGGCCATGACTTGAAAAACCTCTTGACCCCAGTGTGCACCGGCATGGAATTGCTGAGGGACGAAGTCAATGAGTTATTCGGCAAGATGAGCACGGCTGAGCTGCGCGAGAAGAATGTCAACAAGGATCTCTGCGATGAAGCCGGTGAAATGGCGCAGAACGGTATCCGGCGACTCCATGATCGCGTCAAGGAAATGGCCGACTGTGTCAAAGGGTTGAGTGCGCCTCCCGAGTTTGCGCTCTGCAAAATTGGGCTGGTCATCCTGGAAGTGTTTCACTCACTGCAAGGGGTGGCTCGGGACAAGCAGATTACCTTGCGAACTGATGGGCTTGAATCGCTGCCGGAATTCCTGGCCGACGAGCGGAGGCTCTACAACGCGTTTTACAATCTCATCAATAACGCCATTCCAGAAACGCCGCCAGGAGGCTCGATCACGGTGCGGGGGCATCTCGATCAGGACACGGGGGGTATTGCGCTGGCTGTGACGGACACCGGGCGCGGGATGCTTCCCGAGATTCGAGACCGTCTCTTTTCGGCTAAGGCCATCAGCACCAAGAAGGGCGGCACTGGACTCGGTACAAAAATCGTCAAGGACGTGGTGGACGCGCACAAAGGGAAGATCTGGGTGGCAAGCGAGCCGGGTGTGGGCACGACATTCCATCTCCGGTTTCCGCTCGACCCCACGGCACCGCATACTCAATTTCGTTGAAATCGACAACCGATCTGCCTGTTCGGAGACTGTGCACGATTGAGCGTACCGGGCTTCTTGCAGCGGATAGATCCAGCAGCAATGGCATAGCACTCAAGGCTCCATGATCGATGTACCATTCAGCGATTCCCTCCACGCCTATCCTGGGAGAGGAGGATGTTTCTATCACTCCGTTCATTCAAATACGATCACGGATGGGTGGACGATTCGAGCCCACATCAATTCAGATCCTTCATGCGCCTCTCTATTTATGTCGCCGCGTTGTCTCTCGTTTTACTCTCGTTGACAGCCTTCTTCACGGCTTCCAATAACCGCGCTTGATCAATCGGTTTCACGAGGAATTCCACCACGCCTTGCTTAAACAGCGTCGTGACTTTCTCCACCGTTCCTCCGCCAGTCATGACAATGACGGGGCACGCTGGGAACTGGGAGCGAAAATGGGGGATCGCCTCCATCCCACTCATCTTCGGCATATTGAGATCGCAAATGATCGCGTTTACCGTCAGCGGATTTTCTCCCGATTTTACCGTGGCGACTCCCGCTTCTCCATCTTCTGCTTCGATGACGTCGTACCCGGCCTTCGTTAAGATGAAGCGCACGCATCTTCGTACCTCCGGATCGTCATCCACAACAAGCACTCTCCCTTCACTCATAACGTCCATTTCCCCTTTTTCGGTAGGCTCTTAGCCCTCCAACTCCCGCCCTCTTGTCACCCAATAGGTATACAGAACAAGAGTCAGTGCCTATCCCTTCAGTAAGGATTACTTGCCGATCCTGGGGCGGAGAGAGTCGCCGTGGTCATACCGCTCCAGACGGCCACGGACCCTGCAGCGTGAAACGCAAGACACGCGAGAACGGCGCGATCTCACGTTCGAAGTTCGGGGTTCCGAGCACTGCAGCCTTTAGTCAGCCTCAGCGTGAACCTTGTCTCACGATCTGCCTTTGTTGACGGCTCTGTTCAGTGCGCCTAATAAATGCTCTTGATTAACCGGTTTCGCGAGGAATTCTATGCCGACGTCTTTAAACAGTTTGGCGGATCTGCCCAGCATTTTTGATCCGCTCAGCACGATGATCGGACACGACGGGAACTGGGAATGCAAATAGGGGATCACGATAATCTCGTTGATCGTCGGCATATTGAGGTCAGTAATAATTGCGTTCAACGGCAGCTTATTTGCACCCGATTTCACCAGGGTGGCTCCAGCCTCTGGATCTTCGGCTTCGTCCACATCGTACCCTGCCTTCGCTAACATAAGCCGCACGGACTTTCTCACGTCCGCCTCATCGTCCACGACCAGCACCCTCCCGTTACTCATAGTGTCCGTCCTCCTTTTCCAGGTTAGGCCCTTAGCGTCCTCTAGCAGAT
>JBDSDL010000064.1:0-46269 GCA_039920585.1 Nitrospiraceae bacterium
CGAGAGCCATCGCCCCGATAAACAAGAAGCCGATCGACCACGAACTGGCTTGCCATATCGAGAGCGCGCAGAGCCCGAGGAGGATCCCTCCAGCTGTGCCGACATTCCAGGGATCGGTCAGCCCCCATTTCACCCACCATCGTGACCGAGGAGTCCCCTGCTCGACCGTTGCCTGTTCTGCATCGCGCCGAAAGATCGCACCTGGATGAACCTCTCGAATCTTCAAGAGGGGCCACAGGGTAAACAGCAGCGTCGACAGCAGTCCCAGCGCTGCCCCTTTTAGCAAGGGCCAAACTGAGTACCATGACAATTCCGAGGAGACGCCTAACTGATCGAGAATGTCTGACGCAAAGAGAGCAGCCGCAAGGGGGGGCAGTCCTCTTTGAAGCGCAATTCCCAACACGATGCCAGCGAGGCTCCCAATACATCCCAAGAAGATCGCTTGGACCACATAGGTTGAGACGACCGTGGCCGAATCGGCGCCGACCGCTTTCAAGATGGCAATTGTCCGTAGCTTGTCCCGCAAGAACGCATGAATCGAGGTTCCGACCCCCAGCCCGCCGATGAACAGCGCAGTGAGGCCGATCAGCCCAAGATAGCGGGAAAGCTGTTCGAGAAATTGCCTTAACTGTGACTGGGAAGTGCGATAGCTGGACACGCGCGCCGACTCTGCCTCCAGCCGATCTCGCAGCTCGGTGCGCAGCGGCTCAAGCGGCACATCGGCGGCGATCTTCACCAGATACCGTTCCCGTACCCGGCTTCCAGGCTTAATCAGTTCCGCCGCCCGTAATCCTTCCTGCGCAATCATCACCCGTGGACCTAATGTGAAGGCATTGGCCATTCGATCCGGCTCGGTCCGCACGATGCCGGTGATTAGAAACATGGCTTGACCGATCTTCAAACGATCCCCGACCGAGAGGCCCATCCGAATCAGCAGCGACTCCTGTACCACCGTGCCAAAACAAGAATGTCCGCCGCAGCGATTGTTATCCGGATGGAGCAGGACATCAAGCGATTGGGCTGGGTCGAGTCGGATCGCCCCGTACAGAGGATAGGCCGATTCCACCGCTTTCAGTTCAATGATCTGGGTGGATTGGGTCGCAACAAACCCAGAAGTCGCGCGCGCAGCCATGGCGACAAGCTCGCTCACATGAGTGAACACGATATCTCGTTCGCTCAGTGAGTTCATCACCGCCTGTCCTGGGAGACTTAGTGGGCGAGTGAGGCGAACTTCAAGATCGCCGCCTAACAATCCCCGCGCTTCTCTCGTGACGGCGTGCTCCATATTCGCGCCAAACAGCGATACCCCGACTAAGGCTCCGACGCCGATTGCGATACAGGCGAAAAAGTAGAGAAAGTGCCGCCAGGATCCTCTGGTTTCACGCCAGGCCATTTTGAGGATGAAACGAATCACTGGGACGACTCTGCTACCCGATAGTCTGGGTCGGTGAGGGTATCGGATTCGATGCGGCCGTCGCGCAAGGCAATCACACGCTCCATCGAGGAGGCCATGGAGCGATCGTGCGTAACAAGGACTAAGGTGGTACCGTAGTCGCGATGGAGCGCATGGAGCAGCTCCATCATGTGCTGGCCCGTGGTCGAATCCAAGTTGCCGGTAGGCTCGTCGGCCAACAGAATCGGTGGGTGACAGGCAAAGGCTCTGGCCACCGCAACCCGCTGCTGTTCGCCTCCCGACAGTTGGACAGGATAATGATGCAGTCGATCTCCCAGACCGACGGTCTGCAACAGCTCCGTCGCGCGCTCCTGTGCCCCGCGCACCCCTGCCAACTCCAGCGGCACCAGAACGTTTTCCAGCGCGGTGAGGGTGGGAATGAGATGGAAGGATTGAAAGATGTAGCCGATGTGATCACGACGATACCTCGCCAAGGCACTTTCGCGCATCGTCGAGATCTCCGCGCCGTTCAACGTGATGGAGCCAGACGTGGGCCGATCCAGTCCCGCGATGAGGCCCAGCAAGGTGGACTTCCCGCTTCCGGAAGGACCGACGATGGCCACACGCTGCTTATCGGGAATCTCAAGCGTGACATCGTCGAGGATCGTGATCTGATGACCGCCACCGGCCAAGCGCATCGTCAGGTGAGAGAGGGAAATCATATTGTCTTTCTGGCTCCCGCCATATTGTCCAGGTGAAGGATATATTATACTGGATGACGATGCGCTGCTCATGGATTCTCACAAAACTATTTTCTTCTCTCTGTCTCTCCTTGCTCCTCCTCTGTGGGTATGACCGCGCCAATGTGACCGCCGGTCCGTCCCCGTCGCCGGCTCCCCCGCGTGAGGGTGCGGGACCAAGGCCTATCTCCACTGAACGTCCCAGCATTGTCGCCTTCGGCGATAGCCTGACGGCAGGCTTAGGTGTGGAGCCGGATCAATCCTATCCCGCGCGCCTGCAACGGACGTTGGACGCAGCGGGCTATGGTTATCGAGTCGTGAATGCAGGAGTCAGCGGCGAGACGACGGCTGGCGGAGCCAGAAGAATCTCTTGGGTTCTGAAGAACAAGCCAGCAATCGTCATTCTAGAACTCGGTGGTAATGATGGGCTCCGCGGCCTCAGCCTGAGCGAGACGAAAGCCAACCTCGAACGGATCATTCAACAACTCCAACAGGCCTCGGTTACCGTGGTGTTGGCAGGAATGAAACTCCCCCCGAATTATGGACAGGACTATACCGACGGGTTTGAATCGCTCTACCAAGCCTTAGCGAAACAGTATCGCCTGACGTTGATTCCATTTTTTCTCGATGGGGTGGCAGGCTCGGCCTCGCTCAACCAGGCCGACGGCATTCATCCGACGGGAGAGGGCTATCGCATCATTGTCGAGAAGGTTTTTCCAACGCTTAAGCCACTGCTGGAACGAAAACGGTGAGGGCGGTTTCGGAAGTATGAAGGGGGCAGGATGTCTCCTGCCCCCTTCGACTCAGACTGCAACAGATACGGCATGCGCTCTACTATTCCGGTATGCCGTGATCGTCCAGGCGCTCGGGCAACTGATAATGCAGGAGTACCGTCACCACCTGAGCTTGCATAGCTATTCCCCACGCCTTAGGGATTCGCTGCAACAGCGCCTTTCTCGAACACGAAAATGGCTCCAGGATTTGCACCAACCGGAATGGTCGATGGAACATTGGTAGCTGCGTTGATAATCGACAGCGAATTGTTGTCCCTGTTCGAAACAAGAATAGACACCAGCGTCCCCGTCTTTTCGTACAACTCAACGCTTCTTCCGCTAGAGATCGGCAGAGGAACCTCGATTGGAGCTGGTAATGCTGCTGGGAGCCCCGAGGCATCGTATACTTGAAGGATATTTTGCTTCAACGCATTCTGTTGATCCGTCGTCAATCCGCTCGGTGAATTCGACTGGGTCAGGAACAGCTTCGCGCCATCCGCTGACGCACGAATTGTTTGAGGAATCACGTCTTGGGCATCAAAGTCCGCAATGCCTATAGGGGTCGCAGCCAGATCAAGAACCCTAATTTTCCCAACGACATGCAGAGGATTGGTGGTATCCGTCCGCCTCATGAACAGAAACCGTCCATTTTCCGAAAGTCTCAACCCATCGTACGCTCCAATGTCCAGTCGAGTGACTGCATTAGCAGCAGTAGGATCAATGATCGCCAACTCAGCATAGTGCGCGTTGTGCACGTATACTTTTCCCGTCATTTTTGAAAAATAGATTCCGTGCGTACCCGCTGTGTTCGCCGTTCCGACGTCTGCGTCGCACGTTTCTTTTGTGCCGTCACACATATCCAGTCGATCGATAACTGATAAGTACGTGCCGATGTTGTTTGGGTTATTATCAATGACAATCACGGCGCCATCGTGTTCGCTCGAGATGTACGTCGAAACGGGAAGCCCAGCTCCACGAGTGAATACAGCAGAGTGATGTCCACGCCCACCGACACCTAAACAGACCGCCTCGTGGATTTCAGGAATCGTCCCACCTGACCCAATGTGTGAATTATGGAGAATGGTCACTGATCCGCCAGTGAGAGGCAGTGGGCAATTGATCGCGTCGTCGCCCTGTGCATCTCCGTCGTTCATTGACCAGATTATTTCGGGGTCTGTGCGGTCTCGGTAAATATGTGAGGGATTATCGCCTGGCCCAGCTAGCCCAGCTCCCGCAAGAGTGGCTTCAAAGATAGGTTGTGCACCGCTAATAGGGTCTATCAGCGCAACACCGTCCTGGAGTGAGATGTTAGCGAATATCCAATCCTTTAGAGAAGTCACCATGTCACCAATTGGATTTGATCCAGAAAACGACATGATTGACAGCACACTATTTCCCAGACTTCCACTATGCGATACCACCGCGAGCTTCGTGCTCCCCTCAACCTTCACAAAAGCAAGCGGTGACTGCACCCCCGCGCTGCCGCCGGGGGCGACAGTCCCACTGGTTGATTCTCCCGAACTGCAGCTTACGAGGCCGACCAACGCAATCCCCAGTATTGCCGTCGTTGCGCCAGTGATAACGTTTGTCCGATTCCTATTCGTTTTCATGTGCCTATCCTTTTTGATTTGAGTGTGCAGCATCCTCGTGGGAAGCCGACCTTGTTACCTATGCTGATGACGCGGCGAAAAGACTTGAACGAGGCGGCCCTCGGCTGGTGATCCCCCCGTTCAGAACGGTAGGATACGATGTGGCGCTAAGATGCCCGGAGAGGAATCCTGTCGAAGTATTGGATGGTCGCCATGACCGGCCAGAGGAGGGTGGGGTGTCGATGCCATCGCAGTGCCATGCGCAGTATCCATGGGTGTGCTGCGCGCTGCTCGAATGAGATTGCGGACAGTGGGGCGTCGTCCATTGCGGTGTGAGACTTCCATACATCATGGAGGCGGACCCGGCCACCCAGAGCGCCACGCAGACGCCCGCGATCGCACGGGAGAATCTACCTCGACGACTCTCTGCCCGCATCTGCAAGAACGTGCTGATCATCTATCCCTTGTCCCTACGACCCACCCAGTAACTGGAACGATCTGCTCAGTCCGAAGACATAACTGCGCTGCTGTTCGAGGTTGCCGTTGAAATCGCGCATCACGGGAATCTGCGCGATGAAGTAGAACGACGCATAGTCCCATAGGTTGAGCATGATGCCGGGAGAATAGGCGATGTAAGTTGACCCGGTGGTCGGCACTGCGCGAAATTTGACGGTCGGATCGAGCAAGATCGAAGATCCCGTCGACGGGTTAAACTGGAAGAGCGACGCGTCCATCGAATCGTTCTGCAACCAGCGATAATTCACTTGCTGCGTCAGGACAAACCACGGCGTTTGCTCAAGCGGGATGATGTTGAGTCCCGCGCTGAGGTTCACCTCGTCCCCAAATTGATACCCGTCACTGTTTTTGTATGTGTGGCGGTAGCTCGCCAAGGCAAACTGATTGAGGCGGTGCGGAATCAACTCATAGCTTTGGTAAATGGTCGGCACGAGGCCGAAATTGCCACGCCCAATTTGGAGCGTCGATTCCGCGAGCGATCCACCCTGCACCCGTTGTCCATAGTCCCCGGTCGGCAGATCAACACCCAGTCCCAACACGACCATCGTCCGCAAGGTCGGGAGGACGTTGTACTTCAAGGCGACACGAATATCGCCGAGACCCTTATCGCTGTAGGGAGTTGGGTTGAGACCTCCGACCTGGGCATCGGAGTTCACTTGCTTGTAGGGCAGCGTGACCTGAAGCCCGAATCGCTCGGTCAACCCGTAGTTCATGTCCAATGTCGCGGTTCGCGTGAGTGTTCGGATTTGATTCACATTCAGATTGGCGAGCGTCAACGTTTGATCGCCCTGATTGGCAAAGGGGATGCCGCCGCCTTGCCCCGAAGGCGCTTCCATCGGGGTGTAGTTGTAGATGGCATTCACAGTCAGTAGGCCCGCCATCGGCACCTGTTGTTGGGAGCCGATCACGACAAAACAGCTCACAGAACCGCAAGAAGCTTCAACAGACGGCGCGATGACGGACAACAAGCACCCCAAGGCCACGAGACTGAAAATGAATCGTCTGACATGAATGGGCATAGAACATCCTTTCTCCGACACAGGGCAGTGGTCGTAATCGTGTCGCCAGTACGTGCACGGCATCGGAAGCTTCCGTCGAATTCCTTCAACGAGATGAAGGAGTCCCGATCAGAGCGAACCAACGGTGAAAAAATATAGGGATGGGGAGACTAGACGAGAGGCGGCGCGCGCGACGGCGGCTGCGGGCCATGGGGAAGATGGAGCTCAGTAACAGGAGGCGCTTGTTCAAGGAGGGTTACGTATTGGACTGGTGCGAAATCGACTACTGTTCCCTCGACCGCATCAGCCGCGATGCAGAGCCATGAACAGAGTGCGGTGGCGTGAGTTGCCTGATTGTGATGTTCATGTTGCCCCATGTGGGCGGTGAGCTGCGGGTACACAATCGCACTGAGCGCCACAAGCCAGAGCGCAAAGCATCCAACCGCAAATTGACGAATAGTACCGTTCATAGACCTTTATTGAAGAGCTGCTGCTTTTACCGGCTCCTTTTTCTGAATCCGCGCGACGACTTCTTCGATCTTCTGTTCGGTCAGCAGGCCACCCTTGAGGTATTCCTGCACGCGCCCCTCCTGATCGATGAAGACGCTCACGGGCAATCCGAACACACCGAATTGATTGGCGACTTTGTTATCGCGGTCCATCAGGACCGTGAAGGTGTGGCCGTACTGCTTGATGTGCTCGCGCACTCTGGCGTCATCCTCCAATTCGTTGACGGCGATGACCACGAAACCCTTATCGTGTAGCTTGTCGAAGCTGGCTTGCATCGCCGGCATTTCGGTCGTGCAGGGCTTGCACCAGGTGGCCCAGAAGTTCAGGAGCACGATCTTGCCTCGATACTGGCTGAGGCTCTGCTCTTTGCCCGCCAGATCGGTCAGGCGAAAATCCTCGGCCTGCATGCCGACCGTCGGGACTCGCGAGCCCATGCTCCAACTGTCGAAGACCGGCAGCGCCGTCAACGCAGCGAGCAGTACAAGCCCCACAAACATGGTGCTGGTTTTCTTTGGTCGCATGTTAACCTCCTTCGCTTCAAACATTTCGATTACGATGGGTTCGCCACTTGGAATGAGCGTGTAAGCCCAAAAATGTAACTGGTTCCCTGCGCCAGATTGTTGTTGGAATCCCGCTCAAACGGGATCTGCGCGAAAAAGTAGGCCGATGTCATGTTCGTCCAACTCGATTCAATGAGCTGCCCAAGGCCGACTTGGAAGCCTGGCGTAAAGGCGTAGTAGGTCGATCCGGTGTTTGGCACCGCGCGGTTCTTGATAGTCGGATCAATCAGCGCTGGGTCATCGGGAAAACCGGCGTCGGCAGGGGTCAAGGAGCGATAGAGCGAAGAACTAAAATTATCGTGTACCAGATAGCGGTAGTTGATCTGGCCGGTGAGAACCAGCCATGGAGCCGCCACGAGATTCAGTCCGGCATTGAGCATGTATTCGTCGCCAAACCGATAGCCATCATTGTTTCGGAATGTGTGGCGGTAACTGGCTGAGGCAAATTGATTGAGCCGATGCGGGATCAATTCGTAGGTCTGATAAATTGTTGGGTTCAACCCGACTTGGCCCCGGCCGAGTTGTGCGGGCGACTCCATCACCTTCTCAGCGCTGTCATGCGCATGGGTATTGCCGGTCGGGAGGTAGACGCCAAATCCCAGCACCACCATGCTCCTCAAGGTGGGCAACACATTGTACTTGAGACCCACACGCGTATCCCCAATCCCATTGGCGGAGAAATTCGCCGCCTCGCCTTCGCCGTTCGCTCCACCCTCTCCCAGGCCATCGATGTGTTTGTGCGTGCGCCACATGTACGGGAGTGTGAGTTGGAGTCCAAACCGATCGGTGAGACCATAATTGAGGTCGAGCGTCGACTGCTGCGTAATGGTCCGAGTCTCCTGATGATGATCCAAAATCATCGTCCGATCCGCCTGATCCACCGCTGCGATGACTCCATTGGTTCCACCGAGTAGTCGCATCGGCGTGTAATTGTAAATCGCATTGACCGTGAGGAGGCCCGCTTGAGGTACCTGTTGCTGAGACCCGATCACGACGAAACAGGTCACAGCGCCGCAGGAGGCTTGTGCGGTCTGAGCGCCGGGCCACGAGAAGACAATGAGTGCAAGACTGAGAATGAATCCGAGAATGACCCGTTTCCCTACCATAAATAACGCTGGCCCTTTCTCTCTAGAATAATCGTTCCCATCCGTCTCACACTACAACCCTCTCAGTGGATTGCATGGGAGACGAGCGTGGCTCAGCTGAAAGCCGATGAGCAACGAAGACTACAGCGAGAAAGACGGAGGAGCGCGGCTGGGAGAAATCCTGCAAGACTCGACTGAGGGCTGCGCAGAATGGGGGAGCGTGATGAGTGCAATAGGACTGAGTTCGGCCTGAAACGTGACCACTGCCGTATCGAGGACCGCTCCGGCGGCACACATCCAGGAGCAGAGCAGGGTGCCGTGCGTGGCAGCCTCATGCTGGGCATGGTGTCCGGCATGCTCGACCGCCTGCGCCTGTGCCAATCCGCCGACGGAAAGGACACAGAGCACGAGGAGGATCGACAGGATTTTAAAGGCGACGTGGTTCATTAGAAGGCGACCCAGTATGGCTTGGCCGGATTTTAATGGCCCGCCACGAGGCCTGTCAAGACGGCTACTCTCGCTGGGGCTTCTGCTTGTTATAGGATTCATAGAAAAGATGCTGTATACTGCGTCGAGCATTTTTGGAGACATCGGCGTTCGCACCGAACGGCAGTATCATGGTCACGTCACTACTCAATCAGATCTTCGGCAGCAAAAACGATCGTGAAATCAAGGCAATTTCCCCGATTGTGGAGCGGATCGGCAGCTTGGAATCAGCCCTGACGCCGCTCTCCGATCAGGCCCTCGCGGACAAGACCCAGGATTTCAAGAAACGCGTTGAGGCTGGGGAGACTCTGGACGATATCCTCCCCGAGTCCTTCGCGGTCTGTCGTGAGATGTCCCGTCGCAAGCTGAACATGCGCCATTTCGATGTGCAGTTGATCGGCGGCATGATTCTCCATAGAGGCCGTATCGCTGAAATGAAGACCGGCGAAGGGAAAACCCTGATGGCCACGCTGCCGGTATATCTGAATGCGCTCGAAGGGAAAGGCGTCCACCTCATTACCGTGAACGACTACCTTGCCAAGCGCGATGCGCAGTGGATGGGCGTGCTGTACCACGCGCTGGGACTTTCGGTGGGCATCATTCAGCATGACGCCTCATTTTTTTTCGATCCGGCCTATGACGCCTCCGACAAGCGGCTCCAGTCTCTCCGACCCTGCACAAGGCCTGAAGCCTATCGCGCCGATATCACATATGGCACCAACAACGAGTACGGGTTCGATTATCTTCGTGACAACCTGGTCGTCACCGACTTGGCCCAATGCGTACAGCGCGAATTGAACTACGCCATCGTGGACGAAGTCGACAGTATCCTCATCGACGAGGCCCGCACGCCCTTGATTATCTCCGGTCCGACGGATGAAACGACCGATCTCTACTACCGCATCAACGCGATCATCCCGCAGCTGAAACCGGAGCAGGACTACACAGTCGAAGAAAAAACGAAGACCGCGTCGTTGACAGAAGACGGCAACATCCGGGTCGAGAAATTGCTCGGTGTGGACAATCTCTACGATCCCAACCATATGGATCTTGTCCACCATGTCGTCAAGGGGCTCCAGGCCTATAGCCTCTACAAACGGGATGTGGACTATGTCGTGAAAGAGGGCGAAGTCATCATCGTGGATGAATTCACCGGGCGGCTCATGCCGGGGCGCCGCTGGAGTGACGGCCTGCACCAGGCCGTCGAAGCGAAAGAAGGCGTGAAGATCGCGAACGAGAATCAAACGCTGGCCTCAGTCACCTTCCAGAACTATTTTCGGATGTACAAGAAGCTCAGCGGCATGACCGGCACGGCGGACACAGAAGCGGCGGAGTTCGCCAAGATCTACAATCTCGACGTCAATGTGGTGCCGACCAATCGCAACATGATTCGGCTGGATTATGCCGATGTCGTCTACCGAACCGAGAAAGAAAAGTTTAACGCGATCGTCGAGGATATCAAGGAATGCCACGAGCGCGGCCAACCCGTCTTAGTCGGCACGATTTCCATCGAAAAATCGGAACGGCTTGCCGGCTACTTGAGTCGGACCGGCGTCAAGCACAACGTCCTCAATGCCAAGCAGCACGAGCGAGAAGCCGAGATCATTGCTCAAGCCGGACACAAGGGCGCCGTCACCATCGCCACGAACATGGCGGGCCGCGGCACCGACATTCTCCTGGGTGGTAATCCCGATTTCATGTTCAAACAGATCCTGTACCGGGAAGAAAACCTGACGGAGGCGCGCAAATCAGAGATATTCGAACAGATTCGGGCCGACTGCGAAAAGGATAAACAAGAGGTTATCGCGGCAGGTGGACTCCATATTCTCGGGACCGAGCGCCACGAAAGCCGCCGGATCGACAACCAGCTCCGAGGCCGGGCCGGCCGCCAGGGCGACCCTGGTTCGTCGCGCTTCTATCTGTCGTTAGAAGACGACCTGATGCGCATCTTTGCCTCCGAGCGGGTCTCTCAGCTGATGCTCAAGCTCGGCATGGAAGAAGGCGTCCCGATCGAGCATGGCATGGTTACCCGGGCTATCGCCAATGCCCAGAAGAAGGTTGAGGCCCACCACTTCGAAATCCGGAAACAGCTGCTTGAGTACGACGACGTCATGAATAAGCAGCGCGAGGTGATTTACCAACACCGGCGCGCCGTCCTGGGCGGGACGAATCTGAAAGACGATCTTCGCAACATGATAGACGGCCTGGTGGAGTCCGCGCTGAACATTTATTGTCCGGCGGAACAATACCCCGAAGAGTGGGACATCAAGGGGCTTGCTGAACTCATGCATAGCCAGTTCGGGTTCGACATCGCGCAAGGCAAGGGCGACGGAGGCGATGCCCTCCGCGCCATAGGGCGCGACGCATTGGTCGAAGACCTCCGTACGCAGGTGCGCGACGCCTATGATCGGAGAGAGCAGGATCTGAGCCCGGAATTGATGCGTTTCCTGGAGAAGACTTTCATGCTCCAGATCATCGACCATCACTGGAAGGATCACCTGCTCGGAATGGATCATCTTCGCGACGGGATCGGATTGCGCGGCTACGGTCAAAAAGATCCGCTCATTGAGTACAAGCGCGAAGGCTACGATCTTTTTTCAGGCCTGATGGAACGGATCAAGTCCGACACGCTCGATCGGCTCTTTCATGTACAGGCGGTCCGGAACGAAGAGCAACCCACTGCCCCACCACCGCCCCCCATCATCTCACGCCCCCTTCCCCCACTCATCCTCAATCGAGGAGAAGAACCAGTCGCTCCGAAGACGGTTCAGCACAGCGACGACAAAGTCGGCCGCAACGACCCCTGCCCCTGCGGCAGCGGGAAAAAATACAAGAAGTGCCACGGAACGTAGAGAACACGACGCTGACGCTATCGCTCCCCCGCCTTTAGCCCGCATTATTCATGAAGTTTCTGCTGCAAGTGCGGATACGCGGCTGTGACGGGTAGTCTCGCCGTTCAGCCCTTCGACATACTGCACGAGTATGCCTCAGGACTTCACGGCTCCGAGTGCCCGTCTCGCTTCGCGTCTGCATGCTTTCGCAACCCTTCCGGATTCTCCTGGGCGGAAACCTTCTGGAATTTCCTCGGCTGCGACAGGAGTCGCAATACCTCGGGCAGTTCCAGCTTTCCTTCCCAGGAGAATCTCGGTGGGTCCCCGCTTCTCCGGCAAGGTCCGCGAGGAGCCTCAGCGTCGTGAAAGGAAGTGGGGGGAAACTACGAAACCGAGACATCCGCAATTTGAAAATCCAGGACTAGCGAGCAGCTTCTCGTTGAGCAACGCGTAATCTACAACTGTATCCCAATTAAACGAGATGACTGCATCTCCAGGCCTTAATGTTTCGACAATCTTTCGATGCTGAGTAGATAATGGCTGGAACTGATAGGGAGAAGGATGAGATCCTGTGGTTCCAAAACATAATTGTATTTCATCTCGAACTAACCCAACGAAATTACCTATTATATTTCTTGGAAGTATCGAGAATCGCAATTTCTCCGCAAGAAGTATGGCATCGTCGAGCCAGCTTTCCCTATTGTATTTTCCCCTGAGCTTCGCCTCGATACCTTCAAAGGAATCTTCCAGTGATATTATGAAAAGTAGCGTGAAGAGATACTCAAGATTGTCAAAACGGTGAAAGGCCCACACGCAGAAAGGGTTGAGAAACCTTTCTGCGAAGTCAGATGATGCCGGAGTAGGATTAGCAACATCACAATAGGCCGTTGCTCCTGCGCCGAATATCATACACTTCATGTTTAGGCCTCAACTTGTGAACTCAAATTCAGATTAGCGCAACGCCATTGCGCTATCAATTTGGCTCCAATACCCTCCTAGAGCCACAGAGAAACTGGGATCAGGTCTTACCATCACGCATTCGTATTGCGGCCCACGTAGTGCCGGACCCTTGATTGCATGACCTGCCCCGTTTTTTGCACGATCCTTCCAAGCTCGCTCGTTATTTTCTCAGGGATGGGGGCTGATTGATCTTCCACTGCGCGCGTCCAACGAGGGTCTTATGAGACCGCGCATTGCGCGCGCACAGAAGATCATCAGCTTCCATCCCCTCCGCCCTCGAAAATGGAAATTTGCCTGAGTTTCCAGTATCTTCGCCTTGACTTATCTACACCTCAAGGCTAATCTACGTCACGTTCGACCCTCTTATTGACCCTTCAAGAGGGAGGGGTGAGGTGTTCCCTCTGCTAGTGGTGTCATTTTTCTAGTGTTATCGATGGGATTATGAGGAGTTGCTTGTGCCAACCGGGCATCCTGAACTTATCGCTGCCATTTCGTCCGAGATCATCCGAAGCGGACCAATCCCCTTTGTCCGCTTCATGGAATTGGCGCTCTATCACCCTCAATTCGGCTATTACATGCGTCAACCGGACAATGCGGAGCATGAACGTATCGGCTGGTCCGGCGATTTTTACACCAGTTCCGATGTGGACTCGATTCTCGGCCGCGCACTTGCCGCACAGGCCAGGCAAATGGACGAGTTATTGGGGTGTCCCACTCCCTTCACGATCGTCGAAATGGGCGCAGGTAAAGGACTTTTAGCACGAGATTGCCTGGCGGCAATTTATGCCGAGCAGGACGACTTCGCATCGCGTGTCCGCTACGTCCTAATCGAACGGAGCCCTGACATGCGGAGTTTACAGGGGCGGAACCTGGCTCCCTGGCTCGGCAAGTCCGGCCTCGTCACTTGGGTGGAAGGTCTTGATGGGCTGGCACCGGAGAGCGTGACGGGTCTGTTCTTGAGCAATGAATTGATCGATGCCTTTCCGGTACACCGGATTCAAGTCAAGGCCGGACGGATCGAAGAACTCTATGTAGATTATCGAGACGGACGCTTTGTAGACTGTCTCAAGCCCCTCTCAACGGCCGCGCTCGCTCGATATATGGAACGCCTGAATGCTGTGTGGCCTGATGGCTACCGAACTGAGGTGAATCTCCTCGCGATGGACTGGATGGAGCAGGTCGCTCGGCGGATAGATTGTGGATTTGTTTTGACGATCGATTACGGCCATACAGCGCAGGATCTCTATGGGCCTGAACGGAAGGACGGCACATTCCTCTGCTACTTCCAACAACGGACGAACGAGGATCCATTCATTCACGTCGGCGAGCAGGATATGACCGCTCATGTTGATTTTTCGAGCCTAGCCGCCGTCGGTGAGACGCAAGGACTTCACGTAACGGGGTTCACGAACCAAATGAGTTTTCTGATGGGGCTCGGCGCTGAAGCGATGATCGGGGAGTTGGAACCGGAGAGCCCGGAGTTTTACGCCGCGATTCAACTGCTGAAGCCGGACGGCATGGGCAGCACGTTCAAGGTGCTCGTTCAACACAAGGGCGTCAGTTGTCCGGAACTGGACGGCTTGAAATTCAAACCCTTCTTCGGCTCGGCGCTGGCGCGAAATGAGTCGAATGTCCTCACGTCCTAAAGTCACATGTCTCTCAACTTGAAGACGTTCAGACTTTGTAACTTTTTCGACCGGTGGAAACATGGATAGCGCAAGCATCCCAGAGAACTATATACCGATTCTCTTGTTTATCGTCGTTGGCCTTGCCGGTGGCGCCCTCGCGCTGCTCGTCAGCTCGTTTGTTAGGCCGAACCGTCCCTATCGCGCCAAGCAGGCCCCCTATGAAAGCGGAAGCCCGCTGTTTTCCGACGCGCGCATCCAGTTTCCGATGCGGTATTACATCATCGCGATGCTGTTCGTCATTTTCGATATCGAGGTCATTTTTATGATTCCCTGGGCCATCCGGTTTCAGTCGCTCGGCCTGCTGGGCCTCATCGAGATGCTCGTGTTTATCGGCATCCTGCTGGCCGGGTTCTGGTACGCCTGGAAGAAGGGGGCGCTCGAATGGGACTAAGATGGACGGGAAGCCCGGTCGACTCCTGTGCTCGCAGAGCGCGCACGATCAGAATGTGCTCGCCTGGGGCTGACCGCGTCTCGACGCGGTCCGGGCGGGCGGGTGAGAATGTCGCGCGCAATGGGAGCCGACCAGGCCACCCGTCCCAATCGATACGTGGTGAGAGAGAGGAAAATAAGAACAGATGAGCTTTCTGGAGAGACAGTTTGAGGCGAATATTCTGACGACCAATCTGGATGCGGTCGTGAATTGGTCTCGAAAATCGGCTTTGTGGCCGATGACGTTCGGCCTGGCTTGCTGCGCCATCGAAATGATTGCGACGGTGTCGTCGCGATACGATTTGGATCGTTTTGGCGCCGGTGTCTTTCGAGCTTCGCCACGGCAAGCCGACCTCATGATCATTGCCGGCACGGTGACGCGCAAGATGGCGCCGGTGATCCGCCGCATTTACGACCAGATGCCGGAACCGCGCTATGTCATCTCGATGGGCTCCTGCGCCACCTCCGGCAACCACTACAATAGTTATGCGGTGGTCCAGGGCGTCGACCAGATTATTCCGGTCGATGTCTATGTGCCGGGTTGTCCGCCCCGTCCGGAAGCATTGCTCGATGGATTACTGAAATTGCAGGAAAAGATTCAGCGGGAGAAGGTATTCGTAAGATGACGTGAACCGTCAAACGTGAAACGCAGGAATAGCTCGACCAAGTCTTCTCGCGTTTTACGGTTCACGTTTAACGGCCCATATGCAAGCTCTGCTCGACAACCTGAAGACAAAATTCACGGACGCGATCCTCGCGATCCGCGTCGATGCCGCACGCGCCGAGACCTCTGTTTCCGTGGCCGCTACGCGCCTGCTGGATATCGCGAGATATTTGCACGATGCGCCGGAGGCGGCATTCGATCATCTCACCGATATCTGTTCGGTCGACTATCCCGAGGATCAACTGCGGTTCGAAGTCGTCTACCACTTGCACTCGCTTCCCCTTCAGCAGCGTCTTCGTCTCAAGGCGCGTATCACCGAGGACGATCCGACGATTGCGTCGGTCACTGGAGTCTGGAAGGGCGCTGACTTTCTGGAACGAGAAGTGTACGACATGATGGGCATTCATTTTTCCGGTCATCCCGATCTCCGGCGCATTTTGATGCCGGAGGATTATGCCGAGGGATACCCGTTGAGAAAGGACTTTCCAACCGAAGGACGTGGCTGGCGCAGCGAGTTCGACTTCATTCCGAGATTCGATGAGACTTCGGTCGACGTCATCGAGAGCGAAGTCCCTGAGGAGCAGAAAGTTTTCTATCGCGTTGAGACTGGCGTACCTGCGTCCCAACGGAAAGAGGAACTGCTGCTGAACATGGGGCCGCAGCATCCGAGCACGCATGGTGTGTTGCGAGTGGTGCTCTTATTGGACGGCGAACGGATTGTGAAGGCCACACCGGACCTGGGTTACCTCCATCGAGGCGTCGAGAAATTGTCCGAGGGCCTGACCTACATGCAGATCATCCCGCACACGGACCGGCTCGACTATGTCTGTGCCATGTCCAACAACTACGCGTACGTGCGTGCTGTGGAAAAACTCCTCGAGATCAAGGTGCCGATCCGAGCCGAGTACATTCGAACCATCGTGGCCGAGATGCAACGCATCATCGGGCACCTCTTTTGGCTCGGTACGCAGGCGCTCGATATCGGCGCCATGACCGTGTTCTTCTGGACCTTCCGTGAACGCGAAGTACTGTTGGATATGTTCGAAAAGCTCTGTGGAGCCCGTCTGACCCTGAACTACTATCGTATCGGCGGTGTCGATAGCGATTTCACCCCCGAGTTGGTCCATCGGATGAAGGCGTTCCTCGATATCTTTCCCGAGAAGGTCAAGGAGTACGATGCGCTCATCGCATCGAACCGCATCTGGCTCGGCCGGACGAAGAACGTGGCCTTGCTCTCAGCCGAAGATGCGATCAGCTTCGGCTGCACCGGACCGGTTTTACGAGGGTCGGGCGTCGCCTACGATGTCCGTAAAGCCGAGCCCTACGGCGTGTACGACAAAGTCGATTGGGACGTGCCGATCGGCAGGAACGGCGACACCTACGACCGATACTGGATCCGCATGGAAGAAATGCGGCAGAGCGCCAGAATCATCGCACAATGTCTCGATCAGCTGCCGGCTGGGCCGATCATGGCCGAGGCGCCGCAATATATCCCGCCGTCCAAGGAATTGGTCATGCGGGACATGGAAAGCTTGATCCATCATTTCATCATTTATACCCAGGGCATCAAGCCGCCGAAGGCCGAGACCTATTGCGCAACCGAGGCCCCGAAGGGCGAGTTGGGGTTTTTCATCGTCAGCGACGGCAGCCCCCGTCCCTACCGGCTGAAGATTCGCGCGCCTTCATTCGTACATATGGGCGCTTTCGACCACATGGCGCGAGGCTACCTGATTTCCGACGTCATCACGATCTTCGGGACCTATGATGTCGTGATGGGGGAGTGCGACAGGTGACGTTAGGCGTGAAACGTAAGGCGTCAGGCGAAAGAAAAGATCGCTCCCCTTCGCCTGACGCCTTACGCCTTACGAGGGATGGTCGAAGAGGACGGAATGCTGAAAGAGAAATACCAGAAGGAAATTGACGAGATCATCTCACGTTATCCCGTGAAGCGTTCGGCGCTGATTCCCTTGCTCTACCTTGCGCAACGGGACGAGGGCTTTGTGTCCGAATCGGCAATGAAGGAGATCGCAGGGCTCTTGCGTCTGACTCCGCCCCAAGTCTATGAGACGGCCACGTTCTATACGATGCTCAATCTCAAGCGCGTGGGGAAGTTTCATCTCCAAGTCTGCAAGTCCCTGATGTGCGCGCTGGCCGGGTCTGATACGGTTATTGGGTGGGTCAAAACGAAACTCGGAATCGGACCGGGCGAGACAACGACCGACGGACTCTTTACCCTCAACGCGGTCGAATGCCTCGCGGCCTGTGGGACCGCGCCGATGATGCAGGTCAATGACGACTATTACGAACGGCTTACAGAGCAAACATTCGACCGAATCCTGGCCGATCTCAAACAACACGGGACCTGTTCGCTCAAGACCGGCCCATTTATGTGGCCTGAACCGGCGAGCGGTAAACGTTAATCGTTTGTCGTTAAACGGGGGACAGCATACGTCAGGCAGCAAACTCATAATTGTCAGAACCTTTGAGGATCTGATGGGCCCCGAGGTGACATTTTGAGAGCCAGTATAGTCGTCAACGGTTATATCAAGATATCTTCGAACAGCCAAAAGGTTGTCACGCTCTTGCGATTAACGGCTCACGTTTAACGAATAACGATGCCAAAGCACGAACTGATATTGCTCAAAAATATGATGCAGCCCGGCTATACCGGCTCGCTCCACGATTACGAGCGCGCAGGCGGCTATCAAGCGCTCCGCAAGGTCGTGGGGAAGGTGCCGCCGGCCGGGGTCACCGGCATGGTGATGAAATCAGGGCTTCGGGGGCGGGGCGGCGCAGGCTTCCCGACCGGCTTGAAGTGGAATTTTCTCCCAAAGGACTATGTAGGCCCGAAGTACCTCTGTTGTAATGCGGACGAAAGTGAGCCAGGCACGTTCAAGGACCGCCAGCTCATTGAGCGAGACCCCCATCAGATTTTGGAAGGCATCCTGCTCGCCTGTTACGCGATTGGAGCAGAAACCGCCTACATTTATATACGGGGCGAATTCGTCCTCGGAGCCAGGATTTTGGAACAGGCGATTGCCGAAGCGCGAACCGCCGGCTATATCGGCACGAATATCTTGAGCGCCGGCATCACCGCCAATGTGTGGGTACACCGAGGCGCCGGAGCTTATATTTGCGGAGAAGAAACGGCATTGCTGGAGTCGCTTGAAGGCAAGCGCGGCTTGCCGCGCTTCAAGCCCCCCTTCCCGGCGACAAACGGTCTCTACAACAAACCAACCGTGGTGAACAACATCGAGACCCTGGCCAACCTTCCTCACATCGTCGGCCGGGGCCCCGAATGGTTCGCGTCGATCGGTTCCCCACCGAAGAGCACCGGCACCAGAGTGTTCTGCGTCAGCGGCCATGTAAAGCAGCCGGGGAACTACGAAGTGCCGATGGGGATCACCTTCCGCGAATTGATCTACGAGCAAGCCGGAGGCATGCGTTCCGACAAACCGCTCAAGGCCTTCATCCCAGGAGGGGCGTCCGCGCCATTCCTCACACCGAACCATCTCGACGTCAAGCTCGATTTTGAATCTGTTGCCGCAGCAGGCTCCATGCTCGGCTCCGGCGGGGTGACGGTGATGGAAGAAGGCACGGATATGGTATGGGCCGCGCTTCGTCTCATGGAGTTTTTCTATCATGAGTCCTGCGGCAAGTGCAGTCCCTGCCGCGAGGGAAGTTCCTGGCTGGTACAAACCATGCGCCGAATCGTCGCGAAGCGGGGGCGGATGGAGGATCTTGAAACCTTGGTCGATCTATGCAAGAACATCGAGGGCCGAACGATCTGCGCCTTCGGCGAGGCGGAAGTGGCGCCGATTATGAGCACGCTCAAACATTGGCGGTCTGAATACGTCACGCTGATTCAGGAAGCGGAGGCCGCAAACCTGATTAAGCTGGAGCCGGCAGTAAGACATTGAGCCAACAGAACCATGCGTAATACCACCACAGAGACCGTCCGCTTGACGATCGACGGTATTTCCGTCTCGGTGCCGAAAGGCACGCTGGTGATCGAAGCCGCTCGCATGGTCGGCGTGATGGTTCCACACTTCTGCTACCATCCGAAACTCAAGCCGGACGCGAACTGTCGCATGTGCTTGGTTGAAGTCGAAAGAATGCCGAAACTCCAAACCTCTTGCAGCACCGTGGCGACCGAAGGCATGGCTGTTCGAACTGCCACGACGGTCGTTCACAACGCCCACAAGTCAGTGCTCGAATTCATTCTGGCCAACCATCCGTTGGACTGTCCGGTTTGCGATCAGGGCGGGAAGTGTGACCTCCAGGATTTTTCCCATGAATACACCGCGACCAGCCGGTTTGCGGAAACCAAGCGCATTTTCCAGAAAGAGTATTTCAGTCCCCTGATCGAAACGCAGATGAACCGTTGCGTGCAATGTTTGCGCTGCGTCCGCTACTGCGACGAGGTCATGGACGTCAAGGCCCTCGCCCCAATTGGGCGAGGCACGATGACCGAGATCAAATCCTTCGGCGACCATCCCTTGGACTGTGAATTCTGCGGCGGCTGCGTGCAGATTTGCCCGGTCGGCGCTATCACCAGCCGCCTCTCGATGTACGAATACCGGCCCTGGATGCTTAAACGAGCCGACACCGTCTGCATGTTTTGCGGGGACGGCTGCCAGATTACGGTCCAAACCAAGGACCAGGAGTTGATCGAGGTAAACAGCGCTCAGGGCGCCGGTCGGAACAGCGGGGATCTCTGCGCACGAGGGTTTTTTGGATTTCGCGCGGCGAGCCATCCCAGCCGAGTGACCCAGCCGCTGATCAGGCGGAACGGCGTGCTGGTGGAAGCCACGTGGGAAGAGGCATTGGTGTTTGTGGCCGAACAGACCAACCGGCTCAAGTTAGCGCATGGCCCGCAGGCCTTCGGTGGGCTGATCTCTGGCCGCTGCACCAACGAAGAGCTCTATCTGTTTCAGAAGTTCATGCGCCTCACGATCGGGACCAATAATCTCGACAGCAGTGCGCGGTACGGCCATGTCAACGGGGTGCAGGCCATGCGATCCGTGCAAGGCACACATCGCTGGACGGTGACGTTTGAGGACATCGTGCAAGCGGACGTGCTCCTCCTGGTCGGCACCAATATCACCGAGGCCAACCCGATTACCGGACTGAAAGTAAAAGAAGCCGTCAAGAAATACGAGGCGACATTGTTGACGATTGAGGCGATCCAACCCGCAGTCGGCACGATCAGCAACATTTCCAACCTATCGCAGCACCATGTCTGTGTGGCGCCGTCTCAGTTCGGCGCTGCGATCCTGAGCTTGCTGAAGGCGATCGTTGAGGACAACCATGTCGATAGCACAATTCAGCAACGGATGCCGGATTATGTCTCGGCTGTCTCCCAAGCAGTCCAGCGACTGACCTGGGACGATCTGGCCCTGAGTACTGGCGTGTCGCGCGAATCGTTCGTCCAGATGGCCGCCTCCCTTGGTAGAGGACGTCGTGTTGTCGTGCTTGCCGGCCAGACTCTGTTGCGCAGCCAAGGCGGCTACGGCATCTGTCTCAATCTCCTGGATCTGCTCATCTTGACCGGGAGGTTGACTGCACGGGGCTGCGGCTTTGCTCCCTTGGCGGAAGAGAATAACGATCAAGGGGCGGTGGAAATGGGGGCGGTCGCGGCACTGCTGCCGGGCGCGCTCGACCTCACCGATCAGGACGCGCGTGCTCAGATCACTCGTGCCTGGAAAGAGGACCTCCCGTTGGCGGAAGGGGCCACACTTATCGAAATGATCGACCGCGCGCAAGCTGGGATCATCAAGGGCCTCTTCGTCGTCGGGGAAAATCCTGTTGGGAGTCTTCCGCCCCAGACCGGAGTCAAAGAAGCGCTGGGCAAACTCGATCTCCTTGTGTGCCAGGAACTGTTTCTCACGGAAACGGCCGCGCTCGCCCATGTGGTGCTCCCGGCCGCCTCCGCCATGGAGAAAGCCGGGACCTTCACCAATACCGAGGGCCACGTCCAGGCCGTTCGGCCCGCGATCGATCCGGTGGGGGACAGCCGTCCCGATTGGGAAATCTTGTCGGCCTTCTCGGTCTTCATGGGCGCACCATTGGAATATGGCGATGCCAAGGAGATCCTCAAAGAGATTCGAGCGGTGATTCCCGGTTACGGATCGCTCGGCCCCACGCCGATCCCTCCCGCAGTGGACCCTGCCGCCATCAACCGATACGTGAACGAGGGATATCGCCGGAACCTTGCGAATCGGTATACTCTGCCCGCGCGAGCCGTGCGTCCGGAAGGAACGGTCGAGCTGGGGCTGCTCCAGAGCCTGTTCCATTCAGGGAAGCTGTCAACCTATTCGAAGGGACTGTTGCAGATCGAACCGAGCGGGTCTGTGCAGATGAATCCTCTGGACGCAGCCCGATACGCCCTCAGTACGGGGGATCGAGTCCGTCTCTCGAACAGCCGGGGCGAGTTCACGACTACGGCGAAAGTGTTCGATCGCGTGCCCGAGGGTTTGGCGTGGCTTCCCGATCATTTTGCGCAGGAAGCCCTGCAACTCTTTGACTGTGTCATCGATCCGGACACGAAGGTCCCATCCTATCGGACGACATCCGTGTCAGTGATGAAAACGACGTGAGTGAACGAGAAGCAATGGTGTATTTCACTTGTTATCCGGGAGTGTTGTCGTGACTGAGCTAGGCTTGCGACTTGCGGTTTCGTTTGCCCAGATATTGGCGGAGATGAGCATCGTGATGATCACGGTCGCGACCATGACCTATTTCGAGCGGAAGGTGCTCGGCTGGATGCAGGATCGCATGGGTCCGATGGAAGTCGGCCCCTATGGCATCCTTCAACCGGTCGCCGACGGCATTAAACTGTTTTTCAAAGAGGACATCGTGCCGGCCGGCGCGAACAAGGCGATGTTCGCCTTGGCGCCGATGTTGACCATGGTCGTCTCCATGATCGGGTTCGCCGTCATCCCCTTTGGCCCGAACATGACTTGGGACATCTATGGGATGACGATCAAACCCTTCGTCGTGGCCGACATCAATATCGGGATCTTGTACATCCTGGCGATTGCCTCGATCGGCGCCTACGGCATTATCCTGGGAGGCTGGGCCTCCAACAGCAAATACTCACTGCTGGGAGGCTTGCGCGCCGCGGCCCAGGTCATCAGCTACGAGTTGAACGTCGGGCTGGCCATCGTCGGCGTACTGCTCTTGGCGGGAACCTTGAGCCTCGTAGAGATTACGGAAGCCCAGTCAGGCGGCTTCTGGCATTGGTTCATCTGGGGAGGGCGCCCCGACGGATTCTTTCCTATTCACACCCAAATCTTCGCCTTTGTCGTCTTCATCATTTCTGCCGTGGCTGAGACCAATCGTATCCCATTCGATCTGCCGGAGGCCGAAAGCGAACTCGTGGCCGGGTTCTTTACGGAATATAGCGGCATGCGGTTCGCCTTTTTCGTCAGCGCGGAATACGCCAACATGACTCTTGTGTCCTGCGTTGCCGCCGCGCTGTTCCTGGGTGGCTGGAACGCCCCCTATCCTGGCACGATCTTGGAGTATATCGGTCTCGAAGAGTTGGCCTGGGTGGAACACATCGCCTGGTTTGCGGCGAAAGTCTATTTTTTCCTCTTCATGTTTATCTGGATACGCGCGACGTTGCCCAGATTGCGCTACGATCAATTGATGCGGTTCGGCTGGAAGGTCATGTTGCCGATTGCGCTGGCCAACATCATCGTCACGGCCCTTACCCTGTATTTCTTTCCGCGGTGAAGCAACGTAGCTGTCAGCTATCAGCTGTCAGCTTGGGATTCGAATCTCGATGAAACTGACTGCTGAAAGCTGATTGCTGAAGGCTTGGCAAGAATGACGTTCAACGCTTGGATCAAGACCATCACCTTCTATGACATCCTTGTCGGGATGAAGGTGACGATGTCGCACATGTTGCACTACAAGCCGGTCACCCTGCAGTACCCGCATGAAAAGCGGACGCTGCCGGACAACTATCGCGGGATGCTGGCATTGTTGCGGTACGACGACGGGACGGAAAAATGTGTCGGCTGCGATCTGTGCGAAGCTGCTTGCCCCTCGCGGGTGATTCGCGTGGTCAGCGCGGAAGTACCGGACGAGCCGACGAAGCGCTACGCGAAAGAGTATGACATGGACATGACCCGCTGCCTGTTTTGCGGGTTGTGTGTCGATGCTTGTCCGGTGGATGCCCTCGGTATGACGCGCGAATTTGAGTGGTCGGTGTACGACAAACGGCAACTGAATCTCAACAAGGAACAATTGCTCGCCATCGGCGACCGGTCGTTCCCGGTTCGTGAGAAGCAGTTGGAGCTCCAACACCCGAATGTGGCGTTCTTCAACGTTGCGTTCAAGCACCTGCCGCAAAAACCCAGCTGAATCGCCCATGTTTCACATGCGACGGTCTGTTGGGCCGGCAGACTGTGCGGCATCCTGGTAGGAGCCTGTCCGGCCTTGTCGTTCGTAACGAGGCGATAGAGGAAGACGTGTGATGGAACTGGTGTTCTTTTTCTATTTTGCATCCGTGATCACCGTTGCATCGGTGCTCGTCGTCGCGGTGCGCAAACCCATTTACAGCGCGCTGGCGCTGTTGGTCATGTTTTTTCACGTGGCGGGGCTCTACGTCACGCTCCACGCAGAGTTCCTTGCAGCCGTTCAAATCATTGTCTATGCCGGCGCTATCTTAGTCCTCTACCTCTTCGTTGTGATGTTGCTGAATCTGAGACAGGATGACCGGTACCATCGGCAATGGCCCATGGCTGCAGCGGTGGGGGTCACGCTGGCCATCGAGGCCGTCATCCTGACGGTGATGAAGGGCTGGACAGCCCCTGTCGTGGCAACCAGTACAGAGACGACTGTCGGGGGAATCAGTAATTCCGGGGCGATCGGTGACGTGCTCTATTCCACCTATTTGTTTCCCTTCGAGGTGGCGTCCTTGATTCTACTCGTGGCGATGATCGGCGCGATCGTCCTGGCCAAAAAGGACGTTGGAGAGCGTGAAGCGTGAATCGTCATTCGTTACACGCCTCAGATCGTCACCTTCTTTCGACGTTTCACGTTTCACGTTTCACCTTTCACGAGGCGCGCATCGCGAGGGTTTCATGACGGTCCCGTTGTCCTACTATCTCGTGCTGAGCGGCATCGTATTCCTGACCGGAGTCGTCGGCGTCCTCCTTCGCCGGAACATTATCATCATCTTGCTGTCAGTCGAATTGATGTTGAACGCGACGAATATCAACTTCGTTGCCTTCTCGCAGTACTTCCACGATGTCGCAGGGCAAGTCTTCGTCTTCTTTGCCCTCACGGTTGCCGCAGCAGAGGTTGCGGTCGGGTTGGCCATCATCATTGCCTTGCATCGCGCCAAGTCCGCGATCAACGTCGACGAATTTCAGTTGCTGAAATGGTAGGTCTGGACACAATGTTGAATGGTAAATGTTCAATGTTCAATGCGCGGAATGTATTGCGGGCGGTTCACTCAGCACTCAGCACTCAGCACTCAACACTATTTCGATGACCTACGAATTCATTCCACTCCTTCCGTTGGTTTCGTTCCTGATCCTCGGGCTTTTCGGCCATTGGATCAAGGACAACGCCCACCTCGTCGCAGTTCCGGCTGTCGTCGTATCGTGGCTGCTCTCGCTCTTGGTCTTCTTCGACGTGGCAAACGGCCACCAGACAAGCTTCCCTCTCTACACCTGGCTGACCTCAGGCACGCTCGATATTCACATCGGTTTCTCCATCGACCGGCTCACCGCCGTCATGCTGCTGCTCGTCACGACCGTGAGTTCGCTCGTCCACATCTACACCATCGGATACATGCGTGGAGATCCTGGCTATGCCCGTTTCTTCAGCTACATCGCGCTCTTTACCTTCTCAATGCTGATGTTGGTCATGGCCGACAACCTGCTTCAGCTCTTCATCTTCTGGGAAGCCGTCGGCCTCTGTTCCTATTTGCTCATTGGCCACTGGTACGACCGTCCGGCTGCCTGCGCCGCGGCTACGAAGGCCTTCATCGTCAACCGCGTCGGCGACTTCGGCTTCATGCTCGGGCTCCTGCTGGTCTGGTATAGCTTCGGATCGCTCGACTATCAGGAAATTTTTCCCCGTGCGCACGAGTCGGTTGGAGAGGTCATGAATGTCCTCGGTTCGTTCGGAGGAACCTGGGACGTCTCGGTGCTTACGCTCATCTGTATCTTGTTGTTCACCGGCGCAGTCGGTAAATCGGCCCAAGTACCGCTTCACGTCTGGTTGCCGGATGCGATGGAAGGCCCCACCCCCATCTCGGCGCTCATTCATGCTGCGACGATGGTCACGGCGGGCGTGTTCATGGTCGCGCGATTGGCCCCGCTCTACAACCTGTCTCCCACCGCCATGACGGTCGTGGCGATCACCGGGGGAATCACCATGGTCGTAGGGGCGACCATCGCCTTGACCCAAACCGATATCAAGCGCATCGTGGCCTATTCGACAGTCAGCCAGCTTGGCTACATGATCATGGCCTGCGGTCTCGGCGCCTATGCTTCAGGCATGTACCATCTCTTGACCCACGGCGCGTTCAAAGCCCTCCTCTTTCTCGGTTGTGGATCTGTCATCATCGCCCTGCATCATGAGCAAGACATGCGTCGCATGGGCGGGTTGAAAGATAAATTGCCGGTCACCTATTGGACGTTCGTCGTGGGTTCGCTCGCGCTTGCAGGATTCCCCCTGACGTCTGGCTTCTTCAGCAAGGACGATCTGCTGATCTCGGCCTGGTCGACCGGACCCCTCGGCCAATTCCTGACTGTGCTCGGCCTCGTGACGGCATTGTTGACAGCGTTCTATAGTTTTCGGCTGGTCTTCGTCACGTTTTGGGGCCCCTCGCATGTCGATCCTCATCACGCAGGCCACATACATGAACCGTCGAAAGCCATGACCGTACCGCTGATAGTCCTGGCCGTGCTCAGCATTGTCACCGGCTATCTGGGCATTCCGGAATTTCTTGGACCGATGTTCGAGACACATGCAGGCGGCGCAGCTCACGAGGGAGGAGCCGCTGTCGGCATCATGGTTGTGGCCACGGGCATGGGATTGCTCGGGATCGCCGCCGCCTATTATGTCTATGTGCTCAATCCGTCGCTGCCGGATCGGTTCGCGCAACAGTGGCAGTTGCTGTATCGGGCCTCGCTGAATAAATGGTATGTCGATGAGGCTTACGATCGAACGATCGTCCGCCCCACCTTTTTTGCCGCAACCGAGCTGTGGAAGCGCGTGGATGTGAGCGTGGTCGATGGCGCGGTGAACGGCGTGGCCCGCGCGATCGCTTGGGGAGGCTGGCTCTTGAGGCTTACGCAAAGCGGGCAGGCGCAACATTATGCGCTCGGCATGGCGCTTGGGACTGTGGTCCTTGTTACGATGTTCTTCTTCTTTTAAGGAGCGTCAATGGTCAACGGTCACTGGTCAAGGAGAACCACGAACAGCTGCTCTCTTGCCAATGCCAATTGTCCATTGACTATCGACCGATGACCAGCTCATTTCCCTGGCTATCACTGCTTCTCGTGCTGCCCCTTGCGGGTGCAGTCGCGATGTATTTCGTGACAGAGTCAGCCGCTCGATGGATTGCGCTGGCCGCAACCCTGGCCGACCTGTTTGTAGCGCTCCCGCTCTGGTGGCTCTTCGATCCACAGGCCAGTCAGATGCAGTTCACCGAACATGTCGCCTGGATCACGGTCCCTCCCATTTACTACAGTCTGGGACTCGACGGAATCAGTCTTCCGCTGGTTTTGATGACCGCCGGGATCATGCCCCTCTGCGTCTTGGCATCCTGGAATGCGATCACCACAAGTATCCGGGGCTTCTTGGCTGTGTTACTGGTGATGGAAACGGCCATGGTGGGGGTTTTTGTCGCGTTGGATTTCATACTGTTCTATGTGTTTTGGGAGGCCATGCTGATTCCGATGTACCTCCTCATCGGCGTCTGGGGAGGACCCAACCGGCTCTATGCGTCCATCAAGTTTTTTCTCTACACGCTCGCAGGGAGCGTACTCTTATTGGTGGCCATTTTTGTCCTATACTTTTACGGAGGGCACACCTTCGACATCCTCGCCTTAAGCCAGGGCACCTACCCTGCGTCGCTGCAAATATGGCTTTTCCTGGCATTCTTCGCCGCCTTCGCGGTGAAGGTTCCCATGTTTCCGTTTCACACGTGGCTCCCGGACGCCCACGTCGAGGCCCCGACCGCCGGCAGCGTCATCCTCGCCAGCATCCTTCTGAAAATGGGCACCTATGGATTTCTGCGATTCAGTCTGCCGATGCTGCCTGACGCCAGTCGCTTCTTTACGCCCATGATGGTCGCGCTCTCCATCATTGCGATCATTTACGGCGCCTATATGGCGCTGGCCCAAGTCGATCTCAAAAAGCTGATCGCCTATTCAAGCGTGAGCCACATGGGGTTCGTGACCCTTGGCCTGTTTGTCTTGAACCAACAGGGCATCGAAGGAGCAGTCCTTCAAATGGTCAACCATGGGATTACGACCGGCGGGCTGTTCCTCTGCGTCGGCATCATCTATGAGCGCACCCATAGCCGGTTGATCGCTGACAATGTTGGATTAGCCGCGCCGATGCCGCAGTATGCCACGCTGTTAGTGATTTTCGCCTTGTCTTCGCTCGGTCTCCCCGGCACCAATAGTTTTGTCGGAGAATTCCTCGTGCTCGTCGGCACGTTTCTCTGGAGCAAGGTCGCAACCGCTTTTGCGTCGTTGGGTGTCATTCTCGCCGCCGCATATATCCTCTGGATGCTCCAGCGAGTGGTCTTCGGGGTTCCATCCCCGCACCATCTCCCGAAACTCAAGGATCTCAACCAACGGGAACTTGCCATGTTGATGCCGCTGGTCCTGCTGGTATTTTGGATCGGGCTCTTTCCCAATCCGTTCGTGAGTCGAATGCACCAGACTGTGACCAACACCATTGCCTCCATGTCCCGCGCGAAGGTGGCGCCGACCGCCCACCCCTCTGCCGGAGGGACCGCGCCACTGCTGGTGGACAGCGGAGAGCAACAGATGACTCAAGGCCCATCGCGATGAGTCTGTATGGCGCTGACCTCTTCGCCCTGCTTCCCGAACTTATTATCGTCGTCACCGCCTGTCTCGTCATCTCACTGGACCCCATCACCCCCGCTTCACGACAAGACCTCTTAGCGTGGCTGAGCGTGGGTGCCCTCGTCCTCTGTCTTGGGATCACCGGCTGGCAGATCAATGAACAGAACATCCGGGTGTCCGCATTCAGCGATCTGGTGGTGATCGATGCCTATGCGAGATTCTGGAAAATTCTCCTCTATGGCGTGGCCGGCCTGACCATTTTCATGTCGATGCCCTATCTGAAAGTAGAGCGCATACAGCTCGGTGAGTACTATGGGTTCATCCTTCTCGCCCTCTCCGGCATGATGGTCATGGTCTCCGGCGTTGACTTGCTGACGATTTATCTTGGCACCGAACTCATGTCCCTCTCGCTCTATGTCATGACCGGGCTCAACCGGTCTAAGCCTCGTTCGCTGGAGGCGGCAGCCAAATATTTCGTCCTGGGCGCCTTTTCCTCGGGGATACTGCTGTACGGCATCTCGCTTCTCTACGGCGTGGCCGGCAGCACCAAGCTGGCAACGATCGCGGGCGCTATCGGGACTCGCGGGGCGGACGATCCTCTCGTGCTGATTGCCACGATTCTGATTGCCGTCGGCTTCTGCTTTAAGCTTGCTGCGGTGCCGTTTCATATGTGGACGCCCGATGTCTATCAGGGCGCCCCGACCTCCGTCACGGCCTTCATGGCGGTCGCCGCAAAAGCTGCCAGCTTCGCCGCATTCATGCGCGTCTTTATCGAAGGGCTCGGCGGGCTCAAAACGGAATGGTCGCTTCTGTTTCTGCTCATCGCCGTTGTTACCCTGGTGCTCGGCAATGTCGTCGCCATCGTGCAGACCAACATCAAGCGGATGCTGGCCTACTCCAGCATCGCGCATGCCGGTTACGCGTTGATCGGTTTTGTGGCGGCAGGCTATGGAGTTGGCGCGTCCGGTGGAACGCCAGGCCTCGCGAGTATCATGATCTATCTCACCCTCTATTCATTCATGACGCTCGGCGCCTTCGCCGTCATCGGCATGCTGAGGAAAGGCGGGATAGAGGGAGAAGAGATCGAGGATTTCACAGGCCTCGCAAAGCGCCAGCCGCTCGCGGCCTTTCTCATGCTGATTTTCATGGCCTCGCTGGCCGGCATTCCGCCGACCGCGGGCTTCATCGGAAAATTCTATGTGTTCATGGCGGCAGTCGAAGCAGGGCTGGCCTGGCTTGCCGCCATTGCCCTGATTTTTGCCGTTGTATCGGCCTACTACTACATGCGAGTGGTGATGGTGATGTATATGCGCGAGCCTGATCCCTCTTCCGTCGCGCCGCCACGCCTCGTGACCTCACCAGCCTTGTCCTTCGTGTTGGCCTGTGCCGTTGCGGGCGTAATTCTGTTCGGCCTCTATCCAAACCCTCTCGTCAGCTTCGCGCTCCAATCTGTCCTGACTCTCAAATAATTCTCTGGCAGGATGCCGAAAAAGCCTGCCAGCATCGTTCTCGCATCGTTCAGATCTTCATCGTACTCCACTTGGAGAACAAGCTGTCCTGGCAGCTTGGGCGGGCGGGTGAGAAGAGCGACGCCCCCGGTCTTCACTCGCTGCGGCCTTGCTGGACAGCCTTTTTGAGCATCCTGCTGGCCCCATATCCCTCGCCTGAACATTGGCCATTGCAGTAGAAACCTTTGTGAATGATGCGGGCTCAACAGGTGCACGAGAGGGCGACTCGTGCTACGTTGATGACAAGCCCTTTACCCGGCGCGTCTTATGCGGATTTTTCGCTTTCTCCTAGACCTTGCACGATCGTTTCTGCGCCATGGGTGCGCCAGCCTGGCGGCCTCTCTCGCATTTTTCTCCTTGCTCTCTCTCTTCCCGCTCGTCTTTCTCTTGCTCTACGGCCTGAGTTTCGTGGTGAGCCAGGACGTGATCGGAGAACAGGTTCTCCTCAGTTTCCTCAAGGGTTTTCTCCCCTCTCTGGGAGAGCATGTCGTAAAGGAATTGCACCGGGTGAGCGCACTGGAAACCGTCCGATGGGCGGTGTTTCTGACCTTTGCCTGGTTCAGCACGCTGGTGTTCTATGAACTCGACTATACGTTGAACGTCGTCTTCGAGAGTACCTGGCGCCGCAATCCCCTCATCTCAACCGGCATTGCCGCCGCCTCGCTCGCTCTGACGGGGTTCGTGCTGCTTCTCTCCTACGGCGCGACACAAATCGTCAACTTCTTAACGGGGTATGCGCCAAGACTCTGGGGGCTTGATCTCCTGGCTCTTGCAGCCCACGATCTGTTTCTCACCTATACGCTCCCCTTCGTGTTGGCCTTCCTCGCGGTCACGGGATTATATCGTCTTGTTCCACGGCGGCGACCGTATTGGCGTGAGGCCATGATCGGAGCGCTGACGTTTAGTCTGCTCTGGGTCGCAGCCAAACTCTTATTCGTGACCTATAGCACCTACGCGACGGTGTATGCCCAACTCTATGGATCTCTCTTGGAAGTCATTCTGCTGCTCTTATGGGTCTACTACTCCGCAGCGCTCTTGCTGCTCGGCGCCGAGGTTGCTCACCGCCTCCAGCAACAGGCGCAGGTTCAGTCAGCCGTTGCCACAAGGGTCGCACAGTCAGACCCGACTGTGCCGAATGGTCCGCCAACATAAAAAGACCGTGACAGGATGCTGAAAAAGTCGCTTTTCTCACCCGCCCGACCCCGGCGCGCTGAGACGCGCATTTTCCCATGCGGCGTTCTTACCTCGAAAGCACCCTCAACGTAGCCCGGAGGCTACGCCTCCGGTGCTTTCATCGGCTGCGGCCTTGCTGGACGGCCTTTTTGAGCATCCTGCAAAATATACTCCTGTTGCCCAAGACGCGCGGCCCAATGAAGGTTTGGCGTGCAAAAATAGTTTTCTCGCATCTTGCTAAACCGGGAGGACGGGCTGGTTGATCTGGTCTGTCTCGTCTATTTGGTTGAGCTAGACTAACCAGACAAACCAGATCAACCGGACAGACCAAATCAGCCTGTCGGCTTCTGGGCTTTTGCTGGCGGGGACATCTCTTCGTGGATAGAATGGCAACCGGCACTATCTATAAGGGAACCGCCTCATATGCCAGAAGATTTCGGCAAAGACATGCTCATGCTCGGTGGCACCGTGATTGGCTTCATCGCGGCGCTATTGACTCTCATGGAGAAGCTGCTGGATGTTAAGAACCGGCTGACCTCAAAGAAAGAACGAAAGTCGCCGTCTCCAACCGAGCGCCCAGTCGCTGACTCGTCTTCCTCGTTCAGTTTATTCTCGTCGAAGCCCTTCCGTGGGGTTTCCTATCTCTTCTTGTACGAAACCGGCGTCATCGTCGCAGCGGGCCTGCTGCTCAACTACATTGGGCTGACGTTGAGCCGCCATCTGGAGAGTATTCTGTTTCTTGACATGACGGGAACGGCGCTGGTTGCGTTTCTCTTGGGCCCCTGGTGGGGAGCCATCGTGGCCCTCCTCTCGAATTCCGTCGTCAACTGGCTGTTGTATCCGGAAACCGGGGCGGATGTGGTGATCTTCCCCTGGTCGCTGGTGAACATCGCCGGTGCGTTTTATTGGGGCTGGATGGCCAGGCAAATAGGCTTTCAAAAATATCTCCGCACAGGACGCAATTCCGCTCTATCCCATGCTTGGTTTCTCTATATTTTTGGGTTCGGCGGCGCGATCGTCATGAGCCTGCCTGGGACTTTTGTGCAAGCGGCATTGCATGAGCAAACGATCTTTGCCTTGAATCCTGATGTTGCCGAGTCGGTGAGCCAGCGGGTACTGCAATGGGAACGCACGGCACACCTCTACCTCGAATCAATCTTTGGAATTACCTGGGGGGAAAGTCTGAGTTGGTGGATTGTGAATTGGTTTCAGAATTGGATTCGGTATATTCCGGACAAAACCATGAGTGCGGCGATTGCGCTTGTGGTCCTCAAGTACGGTTACCCCCTCTTTGAACGGGAGCTGATTCATGGCGGACCGGATGGAGCGCGTCCGAACGATGAGCGGATTCTGCCGTTGGTGATGGGGTTGCTCTATGCCCCATCCTTCGCCGCCTTGCTCAGCAGTGAAACCTACGGAGGAGCAACCTACTGGCCTTTGTGGGGATTGCCTTGGCTGCTGATCTTGGGTGGCTATGTCTACTTGCGCTACTGGGGCACAGGCGAGGCCGCCTTGCAGGCAGCCAAACTTCAACGAGCCGATCGCTATGCCTGCGCACTGAAACAGATCGGACGGGAAGCCTCCCATGAATTCTGCAAGCGGTTGACCTTCGTGACGCTGATCGCAAGTCTGCTCTTCGCGCTCTGTCTCCCCGTTCTTTTGACGGACTTTTATCGCGCCACCTTCAAATTCTTTTGCGTTGTGTACGGATTCCTGCTGGTCGTCCACCTCGTGCGTATTTCCATCGCGCAGAACATTTCAATCGCTCGGGCGAATGACAGAGCGTAAATCGTGAAAGGTGAAACGTAAGGCGTGACAGGGAAAACCCTTTCAGTCTCTTGACGCCCCACCTCTAACCCTTCACGTCTTACGTCTCACGCTTTGTGCAACTGTAAATAATGTGCAATGGCCGATTGAGTGACGAGCCCTACGATCTCTCCGTTCTCCATCACCACGAGACAATCCCACCCACCTTGGACCATGCGGTCCATCGCCTGCATGATGGACAAGTCTGAAGGGATACAGAAGGCCGTCGACGTCGGGTGCATAATCTCGCGAACGCGGCGCCATGGCCAGAGTGCTGTGGGAAGGGCGTGCACGTCTCGCACTGTAACCACACCGAGAAGCTGCCCCTCCTCGCACACAGGAAACTCACCACATCCCTGCGCAATGAAGTATTGATCGACTGCGTCCTGCACTGTCATGTCGGGCAGCAGGGTTACGACGCGTTGGACCATAACCTGACGAACTGTCACCGACGCCAACAACATCCGTGGGGCTGCTTGCCGCTTGCTTGCCAATGCCGCTGAAAAGAGGAATGCGCCGATAAAGAGGAGCCAGACCCCGTTCGAGGCAATGGACTGTCCCAGAATGCCGGACCAGGCCCCCGCCATCAAGACCGTGCCGATCAACCCTAGGGCGACACCGAATCCTATTCCCACGCGCGCAGCCTGACTGGTGGCTCGATTGAAATCCTTGTTCCGGGCCCAGAGTCCAGCCCGTAAGACTCGTCCGCCGTCTAATGGGAACCCCGGGATCAGGTTAAAGAGTCCGAGCTGCACATTCACCATGCTGAGCAAGCTACCGAGGACGATGAGTCCTTGGACCCCTGGTTGCGCGAACAATGTTTCCACGGCCAGGGTTCCGCCGAAACAAGCGGCTCCCAAGATCAGGCTTACGAGCGGTCCTGCCATCGCGATCAAAAACTCGGCCCGCGGACTGGGCGGCTCCTTTCCCATGTGCGCCATCCCCCCAAAAATGAACAAGGTAATCTGCTTGATAGGGATCTGGTAGCGCAGCGCCACATAGGAATGTCCCAGCTCATGTAGAAGGACGGAGAGAAATAACAAGAGGGCGGCAATGCCACCCATTCCCCAATAGCGTGGAACTGACAGGCCCGGCAGCGTCTCGGGCAAATAACCTGTTGCCAGTGACCAGGTCACAAAGAAGAACACGGCAAACCAGGAGGCATGCACGTGAATCGGGATGCCGAGCGCCCGGCCGATTCTCCAATTGGGCAAAGCCATGTGTTTACCGTAACAGTGCGGGAATTCAAGCGTCAACGGCAGGCTGCTGAAAAAGTCGCTCTTCTCACCCGCCCAACCCCGGCGGCTATGTCACCCGCCTGCCCTGAGGCTGCCAAGACAGCCTCCTTGCCCATGGACGCGCCGTTTCCCATGCGGCGTTCTCGCATCGTTCAGATCCTCAAAGTTGAAGAGGAGTCCCTCGGAGGTCGGAAGCACTGAAGGGGTTTTTCCGTTCGCCAAGATCCATAGTACGGGCGAACGGCCCCACGAAGTGCGGTCGGTACCTCCCTCCGGTCTTCACTCGCTGCGGCCTTGCCTGCGGAACGGCGCGTCTCGGCGCGCCGGGGTTGGGTGGGTGAGAAGTCTGGCCATTTTGAGCAGCCTGCGGGATCAGGTATACTTGCCGCCATGCCGCGGTACTTCCCACACATGCTGTGCCTTATCCTCGCAGTGCTGCTTGTCCAAGCGATGCCTTCCTTCACGCGAGCCCAAGTGATCAAGTCAGGCGCGCCTTCTTGTCCCGGAGTCGCGTTGACATTCGATCTCTGCCCGGTGAGGAATGGAACGGGCTACGATCAGGCCCTGATCGACTATTTGATTGAACAGAAGATTCCCGCCACCTTCTTTATGTCAGGGAAATGGATTACGAAACACGATCGGCAAGTGAAGGCCCTCCTTCAAGTTCCATTCTTTGAAGTCGGCACCCATGGGGAAGTCCATGCCCATATGCCGCTCCATTCGGCGGACGAGCAGGAGCAAGAAATTCTTGGACCGGTTCGTCTGCTCAAAACCAAGTACCATCATGACGCGACCCTGTTTCGTCCCCCCTATGGGGAGTTCAATGACGACACCGTCAACGTGGCCCGCGCCCTCGGACTCCAGTTTATTCTGTGGAATGTCGTGTCCGGCGATCCCGACCCCACGCTCACGGCGAACCAAATCGAGGGCCGACTGAAGCGGTTTGTCCGAAAGGGAAGTGTCATCGTGATGCATGCTAACGGGAAGGGCCAACATACTCACGAGGTGGTGCAAGATCTCCATCAACATCTCTTGCCTGAGCGTAGCCTCACCCCCATGACCGTGAGCGATCTTTTAGTCTGTAACGGTGAGGCAGCCCCATGACCGACCCATTCGTTCGACCCATGACGACGGAAGATCGAGCTGCCGTTATTGAGTTGCTAGCCGGCTCCGACCCGTGGAAACGACTGGGCTACCAAGCCAAAGACTGGGATAGTTATTTCACACCGCTCCCAGAAGGACGTGATAGCTATGTCGTGGACCAGAATGGCAGAGCGGCCGGCATCGCGGTCGTTCGTCAGAAGTTTCTGCTCGGCGACTATTTAGAACTGCTTGGAGTGGCGGACTGGGCGAAAGGCAGGGGGCTGGGGAAGCGGCTGCTCATCCACATTGAAGCAGCGGTCTTTGCGAGAGCGAAGAACCTGTTCGCCTGCGTATCGGACTTCAACGACCAAGCCCGGCTTTTTTACAAAAGGCAGGGCTACCAGGAGATCGGTCCCATGCCGAATTTTTTTATCCCAGGCAGCGCCGAAATTCTGCTGCGCAAGACCAGAGGACCAGCGAGGGGTACGAAAGAAGGAACCGATGCGAGTTAAGAAACTCCTCCACACCCGCATGAGGGTCAGTGACATGGAGCAGACAATCAACTTCTATACCAATATCCTTGGTCTGGAGGTTTTGGAACGGAAGGTTTCGCCGCGTGGCTCCCATCTGGCTTTCCTCAAAGTGCCCAATAGTGAGGAATTGATTGAATTGACCAGCTTTCCGCCGAGCGGGCCGGTGAAAGTTCCGGAAGATCTCGTCCATCTCGCCTTTCAGGTTGAGAGCCTCGACGACACTATCGCATGGCTCAACGCGCAGGGAGTCAAGGTCACAGACGGACCCACACAATCATCCTCCGGCAGCCGGTTTATTTTCATCGACGCCCCGGACGGGTATGAAATCGAACTCATCGAACGCCCGGTGGGCGTCAGGATCGTCTGAACCCCGCATCACGTTCCTCTTTCCCTCCCCGCATCGTTCGTGCTAGGTATCTCTCTCTGCTTTCCTCTCTACTCAAGGAGCTGTGCATGAAGAATGGATTCTTCCGCGGGCATGGGCTTGGCAATGACTATGTGGTAATGGACCCCAAGGACCTGTCGTTCTCGCTCACCCCATCAAGGATCAAAGCCATCTGCGACCGCAACTGGGGCCTCGGCAGCGATGGAATTCTTACGCCGGTCCCGTCAAAGAGAGCGGACTTCGGTCTGCGCATCTTCAACCCTGATGGCAGCGAGGCGGAAAAATCCGGCAACGGTCTGCGCATCTTTGCCCGCTATCTTCATGCCACTGGCAAGACGAAAAAGAAGCGCTTCACCGTTGAGACCAAGGGCGGGCTAGTCACAATCGATCTGCATGTGGACCGACATGGGGATGCGAGCGCCGTCACCGTCGAAATGGGTTGGGCCACGTTCCAGCCGGTCGCACTTCCCTGCACCCTCACGACCAATGAACTGATCGAACAGCCCATCGAAGCCGCAGGCCAGTCGCTCACCTTCACTGGGGTGAGCGTCGGCAATCCCCACTGTGTCGTCTTCAAACCGGTCGGGCAGTCCTGGTCGCGCGAGGACCTTGTGAAACTGGGACCGGCATTAGAGAATCATCCCCTGTTTCCAAAGCGAACGAACGTGCAACTTGCCGTGCCGACCGGCCCGAAGGAACTCTTTATCTTGATTTGGGAGCGCGGCGCCGGCGAAACCCAGGCCTCCGGGTCTTCCTCCTGTGCTGCTGCGAGTGCGGCTGTCCGGCTTGGGCTGGTGAAGAGCCCCGTCACAGTAAAGATGCCTGGAGGCCAGCTCAATATCGAGGTTGCCGCAGACTTTAGCCTCACCATGAAAGGTCCGGTTGCGGAAGTCGCGCGGGGTAGCCTGAGTCCGTCGTTCGTACGATCGCTCAAGTAGTAGCGCAGCCTTCACTCATCAATCGGGAAGAAAGATACAGGGCTTTCCTGTTATTCTTACGGGTGACGGGTGACCATGACGAACGACGCTCTTCAATCCAAACTCGATCATCTGCCAGACCAGCCGGGAGTCTATCTATTCAGAGATGAACAAGGCGATTTGCTCTACATCGGGAAGGCCGCAGTCTTGTCCAGCCGCGTCCGGTCCTACTTTCACAAAGGGACCGACCACTTTCCGAAAACCACGGTTTTGGTCAGCCACATCGCAGACCTCGAAACGATCGTCACCCGCTCAGAACTCGAAGCGCTTATTCTTGAAAGTAATCTGATCAAGCAGCATCGGCCCCGGTTCAACGTGGTTTTACGGGACGACAAGCAATACCCCTACCTTCGCCTGCCGATCAAAGAGGACTTCCCGCGCCTCTCCATCGTTCGCCGCGTGCAACAAGACGGCGCGCTCTACTATGGTCCCTATACGCCGGCCGGCGCATTGCGGGAGACCTTGAAAGTCATTAAGAAAGCCTTCCCTTTGGCCACCTGCACTATCGCGATCAATGGCCAGGCGGAGCGAGCCTGTATCGAATTCGAGATCAAGCGGTGCATGGCGCCCTGCACCGGCAATCAATCGAAAGAGGACTACCGCCACATCGTCGAACAGGTGCGCCAGTTTCTCGAAGGGCGCGACCACGAATTGCTGGACGACTTCCGCATCCAGATGGAAGCGGCGGCGGAGCGTGAGGATTTTGAAGAAGCAGTGCGCTTGCGTGATCGGCTCTTCAACATCGAACGCACGCTTGAGAAACAGCGCATTACCCAAACGACGACGACCGACCAAGACGTGATCGGCCTGGCGCGGCAAGGCTCGGCGGTCGATCTCCAGATCCTCTTCGTGCGCGGCGGGCTCTTGATCGGCCGCAAAGATTTCTTTTGGCCTCGTTCTGCCGATGCCAGCGACGAGGAACTCGTTCGATCCGCCATTGAACAGTTTTACAACAAAGATGGTCAGCCGCCCAAAGAGCTGCTCATTCCCGCCGAACTCGACGACGTCACGGTAATCGAGGAGTGGCTCTCAGGCAAGCGAGGAAACTCCGTCCGCGTCGTGGCGCCCGAGCGTGGAGTGAAACACCAACTGCTTCTTCTGGCAGAGGAAAACGCCGGCGCCGCCGTCGCCAATCACCTCCGAGACGAAGAAATCGGGCGGCAGGCCGTTGAAGAACTCAAGCGTCTTGTGCGATTGGGCACCGCTCCTCGGCGTATTGAAGGATTCGACATCTCGAACACCATGGGCAACCAGTCCGTCGCGTCCATGGTCGTATGGGAGGACGGTCAAATGAAGAAATCCGACTACCGCCGCTTCAAAATTCAAACCGTGACCGGCGCCAACGATTTTGCCAGCATGCAGGAAGTCGTCACGCGCCGCTATGGAGACAGCGAGAATCTCGCGCGCCCGGATCTCATCCTCATCGATGGAGGATTAGGCCAGCTCGCCGCAGCCATGGAAGGGCTGAAACAGGTTGGCCATCAGGACCTGGCAATTATAGGATTGGCCAAAGCACGCGGCGAGAAGGATGAGCGGATTTTTCTGCCCGGTCGAAAAAATCCCGTTGTGCTTCGCGCGAATTCCCCGGCCACCCATCTCGTGCAACGCATTCGTGACGAGGCCCATCGATTTGCGATCACCTTCCACCGCAAGTTGCGCGGCAAAGCCCTTATGGCCTCGCAACTGGATCAGGTAATCGGCATCGGCGAGATCACACGGGCCCGCCTGCTCAAACAGTACGGCAGCCTGGCGAACATCGCTGCCGCCTCAGATAATGAATTGACGGCAGCCGGTCTCGATGCGAAGACTGTTGCGGAGCTGCGGAAAGCCCTCTCGAAACCTACTCCGTCTCGTAGTTGAACTCGGTCATCTGCGAGGTCTGTCTGGACAAACCAAATGAACAAGACGAGCTGGCGGACTTTTTCAGCATCCTGCTAAAACATGAACTTGAAGCTGAAGGTCCCCAGATGGACAAAGGCATGGTATGTCCCATCGACGGTGGGATTGAGATTGCCGGACACCGTGCGGGACTCATAGAACCATTCTTGATATGCCACATCCAGTCCAATGGCCTTTGGCCACATCGCGGATGCTCCTCCGCAAGGGACCATTCCCAGAAACCGGCCCTGTCCCTTACACAAAAATCCCGCTCCAAGCGACAGCGTGTTGGAAGATAAAGAAATGATCCCCGGGTTGATCGTCAAGTCGGGAACGGGATTCTCGGTATGTGTGTACCCCGATCGGACTGCCACATCCCAATGAGGCAACCATTCGGGATCAAGCCATTTGTATTCGGTGCCGATCGCCACGACCGGCACTGTCTTCCATTGTTGTGGCTGCGGGACGACCGCGCCGGAAGAAAGATGGATGTCCAGGTTACGATTCGATTTCCACTCGACATATTCCACGTCGAGTTCCAGTTTCCACTCCCGCTCTCTCGTACGAACCGGCCAAATTGCGATGCCCCCAGCAAATATCTGCGGAAGCACGAGATTGGTGGATGCATCGGCAACCTTTGATCCATTGACTAAAAATGAACCACTGAGCGGCAGCACTGCCTGGGTGCGATAGACCAGTCCAACGGAGGCGATCGGTTTGCCATCGCTGTTTCTCAGTGGTGTGTACAGTAGGCTGAATGCTGCGCCAGCCCCTGTTCCGTTGCCGTTGAATTCGAGAGAGGCACCGGCAAGCGCTCCGGTGCCCACTTGTCGCTGTTCCGCATGCCCCTGCCCAAGAAAGCTTGCGAAGGTATAGATGTCTGCGTTCACCCCGATAGCCAACTGATCATTAAACTTATAGGCTATGGTTGGCTTAATATCGAGGAGTGGAAGCGCTGCAGAGGTGACGGCTGTATTGAAGGGGCCGTCCACGGGATAGCGGGTGTTCAACCCGAACGGTGAGGTGAGGCCAAGACCGACGGTCACATTCGACAGGCTGTTCCATCCGAAATACCCTAGGTTTGCACTGACGTAGGAGTAGCTTGGCGGGGGAAAGGCGATACTCCCTCCAAAGTCCCCTCGAGTGTCTGTCCCGGTCGGGCTTGTGAACTTTATGGATCCCCCAAGCAGGTTTGTTCCGGTGACTACTTGGACTCCATTCACTTGGCTCAGTCCGGCCGGATTGTAATGAATGGCTGACGCATCATCGGCCTGTGCGATAAAGGCATTCCCCTGTCCAGTCGCCGCCGCACTCTGCGGCTGGAACCGAAGTGCCTGCGCATGTCCAAGCGACGGACACAGTATGCAGAGGAGCCCCAGAGCCAGGAGGCATCGTTGATTCACTCCATAATCCTCACAGCACTTTCATGTTGGCTGACAGATTTAAGATTACGCAGTATCATTGATATGAAACACCTTGAATGTTCCTCATGATATAGCCGATTGAGAAGGATCTAGCTAGGGCCAAAATCCCATATCGCCAAGCTGCCTTGAATTATGGTAGGCTCCATCCGCCTTGCCTTATATACTGGAGGCCATCTATGGCACATCTTAAAGAGAAGCGCCCCTTCCCCAAAGACCTATTTACGCAATTGACCAAAACCGAGTGCGAAGCCTTTATCGAGGTACTGCACTTTACGGCGCAATCGGAAACCGCCGAAGATGTCAAAGATGTGCTCGGGCGGTTTCAAGCTCTGTTTCCTTTTTCCCGGGTGATCGGTGGACTCGCAAAGCTCAGTCGTACGGGCGCGTTTGAAGGCTTTACCAATGTACTTAATGTCAGTTATCCGGAAGAATGGCTTCGCCTGTATTGGCAGAAGGGCTATTTTGAAGTCGACCCAGTCTTCCAGACGGCCTTACGAGAACCAGGGACGCAACATTGGGAAACCACTTACAAGGCCACAAACTCGGACAAACAGCGCGAGTTTATGGAAGCGGCGAAAGAGTTCGGTCTAGGGGATGGGATCACGACCGGAGCAGCGGATCCTGCATGCAGAGTCGCAACCTTTTGCTCATTTGCCTCTGCTGAACGCGTTGACGCAAAACGTTATGTGCCGCTGGTCGAGTACTTTGGATACCACGTCCATCTTGCCCTCTTACGCACCGCCCCGAAGAATTCGCAGGCGGTAGCTCCCTGCGTCAGGGAACTCACGCTGCGTGAGATGACGATCTTAAACTGGGTAAAAAACGGCAAGACAAACTGGGAGATCGCCAAAATCATCGGCGTGACTGAACGAACGGTACGATTTCACGTAGAAAGCATCTTCTCGAAGCTGGACGTCACCTCGCGATCGCATGCGGTTGCGACCGCCATCGAACACGGTCTACCCAATGTGGTGTAATAAGAGTCGGCTTTCTTGAGTTCATCACAAGAAGACAAGAGGACGCTCCTGGAACGACATTCACCCCGTTATCCCGTTACGCTTCTGTATGCACTAACGCCATCTTCTCGCAATTCGAATACGTAGAAGTCCGACCGTTAATCATCTCGCCATCCAGCGTCTCAATAGATGAGATCCAGTCCAATAACTGTGGTTTTTTGATCGCGTTCTCTTCGTCGAATCGAACCATATCGTACAGCGCTGCCACGGAACTGGCTCCAGCTGGAGGAAGTACAGCCGGCTCTCCGATCATTTCACAAGGAAACCCGAGTGCGCGAAGCGTTCGAAAGAACCGGTGCTCGACCTCAAGATAGTAGTACCGAATGTCGTTCTCCACCGCCCATTGATAAACACCCTTCAACAGCGCCAGCATCATCCTGTACGAAAGTCCTCTATCTCGGATTTCAGGATCAATCGCAAGCCTGGTGATCTCGGCAGTATCTGAAGTTTTTCTGATTTGGTAGCCTGCCGGGAGCAAGGCACCGAACTCTTTTTCGAGCATGAATTGCCCGGAAGAGGGAAGAAGTCGAGCCATGCCAACCACTGCTCCATCATCTCTGACCAAGCCAACAGTTATTCCCCACAAGTCATAGAGGTCCAGCTCCTGTCCGTCATCTGTCTCAGGAGCCCATTTCAACGATTCAGCAAACACTTTATGCCGAAGTCGATACGATTGGGTGAGCTGCTCGCCGTGTAACGTCTTCACGACAAAGCCATTTTCACTGAATTCGATATCTTTCATTCTAGGCATCGATCGTCTCCTCTCCAGAGAACATCAAGTCCGCACCCTTTCACAGGGAGACAGGTTTTTCATAATCCATGTATTTCGTCACCTGGCGGTTCAGCCAGGTGACGAAATACATGGCAGTCGCGTACTAGTAGAGTTCTCTCAACCAGAGGCGTCCGTGAGGAGAAAGACTCCTAGTACGCCGCTCCTCGGTAGAAGAGCGGGAAGGGTGTGCTCGCTAATGAAGGACCGACAGAAGTTCCAGATTATCAACGGGTTTCTGAGTGTTTCCGGCCAACCTACGCAGCAGCCTGTCTCGCGCGCAAAGGGAATTCCCACCGGTACAGCTGAGGCTGTTTCTTGTCTGCTGCGCGCACAGGCCGAAAACAACCTTACCGCGGCCCTCACGGCATCCGAGCGACGATTAAGCGCCCTGCTCCACGATCGCCACCGCATCGGACGGGAGTTACACGATACGGTGCTGCAAGCGCTCTATGCGATCGGGTTGAGCCTTGCGCAATCCCCTGAATTGCGCCGGGGGGCGCCACAAGCTGTGCCACGCTCACGCAACCAGGCCGCTGACCAGCTCCACACGCTCATCCAAGACATCCGGCGCATGATTCTAAGTATGGAATCCGATTACGTGGACCCTTTTAGGCTGGTCTCCGAGTTACAAGCCCTCGCCGAGACCTTTGAACGGGTGAGTGAGCTACGGATTCGTGTGGACGTCGACCCAGTGGCAGAGGAGATTCTGACCGGTGAAGAAGCACGAGAACTCATCACGATCAGCAGGGAAGCCTTAAGCAATTGCGTCCGTCACGCCAGCGCCTCGCGAATCGTGATCGCTCTTCGGCAAATCGGCTCACGAGTACGACTGAGCATTCGCGACAACGGATCAGGCTTCGAAGTGGAAGGATTGGTGAAGGGCATTGGATTCGCGCAGATGGAAGATCGAGTTCGAAAGATCGGGGGTCGCTTGAACGTTCAGTCTATGGTGGGTCGAGGCACCTGTATCACCGCTGAGATCTACCTTGAACCGATACTCAGGACGGTATGAAACATCCACACACCCATCTTGCCACGACCTCATCGTCTCACGCTCGGAGTCGAGGCGTGAGCAAGAATCCCACCGGTCCCGACCATCACACATTGTCTGAGCGAGAGCTCGAAGTTCTTGTCTTGTTAGCGCAGGAACAATCCGTCAAGCACATCGCACAATCTCTCACTCTCAGTATCAAGACCATCAGTACCTATCGAGCTCGTCTCCTGGATAAACGACAACTTGCGACCAGCGCCGAACTGATCCGCTATGCCCTCGACCATCATTTGGTTGGATAGGCACAACGATGACTCATTCGCACATATATGAACATAAGCGGCGGCTTGAACCATTCGTCTCTATTGGCGATCAGGGCAGAGTCAGATTTCTCCTACATTGTGTATGCGTTCAGTTGATTGTCTTTTTCCTATATCGAACTTAAGCATTATGTATGACTTGAGAGACCGTCACCCTGTTGGAACCATAGCATGACCATCGTTCTAGCCGACGCAGATGCCCACTTTCGCGACAGACTCAAGAAGCGCCTTGAGAAAATCACCGGCGTGCACGTGGTGGGAGAATCGTCGGACTCGGAAGAAACTACCGCGATGATTCTGAATCGGAAGCCGGATATCGCAATCCTCAATTCCTCGCTCCGAGATAGCTGCGGTATCGAAGCCCTCCGACACATCAAGCAATTGATGGTCTCGCCGATTATCATCGTTGTCACGGACGATCCTTCGCGCGACAATAAGACGGCCTGCTCTCTCGCCGGGGCCGATTTCTTTTTTGATAAGGCCACGGAAGATGAAAAAATAGTCAACACCATCCGCCTTCTGCGTGTGCCTCAAACCGGATCGAAGCATCCGACTTCCCCATTGCTATGATCGATGAGTGATCAGCGTTCTTCCTCTACCATCATTTCTCCGTCGGTAGCCTCTGTCGCGTCGTGCAAATTGACAGTTTCCCCCCTCGCCGACTAGGATAGCGCGCCGTGAGTCATTCCGATCCTTTACAACCAGCCGCAGCGAAGCACGCACACGCTCCCATCAACCGCGTTGAACACCTGTTTGAAACCGTTGTGTTCGCCAGCCGGTGGATCCAAGCCCCACTCTATGGCGGCCTCATCGTGGCCGAACTGCTGTACGCATACAAATTTCTCGTCGAACTATGGGAGATGATTTGGCACATCAATCAGCAACAAGAGACGGTCTTCATGCTGGGCGTCCTGGGGCTGATCGACGTCACGATGGTGGCAAACTTGCTCACAATGGTGATCATTGGTGGTTACGCGACTTTCGTGAGCAAGCTGGACTTAGAGGGCCATGCCGATCGACCGGACTGGCTGACCCATATCGACCCCGGCACCATTAAGATTAAGCTCGCAGCCTCACTGATCGGCATCTCCAGCATTCATCTCCTGAAATCGTTCGTCAACATCGCGCATGAAGATCTCGAGCACGTTAAGTGGAAGATCTTTATCCACATGACCTTCATCGTATCCGCCATTCTTCTTGCCTGGACCGATAAGGTCATGCAGAAAGATCGCAAACACTAACCCAGGGGTTCAGGCTGAAGTTAGCGTCTCCCCCTAACAGCCTTCAGCCTGAACCCCTGGGTACGTACGATTAAACTTCAACACAACACAGCGACTACCGGAGGCAATAATGACGCGATGGCCTAATGCCGTATTTGCCTTGCTGGCTCTTCTGCTCGTGCAAGCGGGCTGCAGTTCTTCGGTCCTGCAACTACGCGACCAAGCGGATTTCCATCGTGGAGAGTTCCGCCAGAAGTTGGCCGACAAGAAAGAGCTTACAGCGAAGTTCCTGGCCTGCACCAGGCAGGCCCACGACGAACCGCTGGGTGAGCGGCGCGATGGCGACACCTCGTTCGCCCTGCTGTTCCAGCAATCCCAGGAGGGTCAAGCCACCAGTGTGCGTCCCCTGACAGCCGACATCGAGAAGATCCTCCAGCGGCATCGCGATAAGGGAGCCTCCCTCTCTATCCTCGCTCACGTCTTCGACGACATGGCCAACGAGGCGAACACCCTCATCGATGTGGGCAAACTCAAACAGGTCGTCGAAGTAGCCAGACAATGGCATGGGCATTTCAGTTTGGATGAGGATCAACTCGAACAGGATGCCTCTCGTTTCGCTCGGATGCTTCTGGCGTATGACAAAGCCTATTTTGGCGATCTCAGTTTCACGGCAAGATCGGACTACGCGGGAGCCGGCCTTCGCGGGGTGGTGAAAATCACCTCGAAGGGATTCGTCGATCGAAGCGGCAACGCCTTGCTGTTTCCGGGGATCTCGCCTGAAATTGAAACGAGCCCTGCCAATTCAGTCCGCATCTCGGCCACCACGGTCGACTCTCAACGTGTCAGCGCCGATCTGACACGTATTTTCCTGGAAGCGTTCTTCGACGCGGCCTTTCGAGTGCCGGCCGTACATGGTGCAACGGCATTGCGAGTGGGACCGAACTCACAGGCGTCGGCCTACCCAGAATTCGATGCCAATCATCCTATGATCTCCCTGGAGGCTTTGGCTCGAGTGACCCGTGACGCCCTGCGCGCAGAAGCCGCCGTGACATCGCGCGTGGGGAAAGCGGTGCGGGGAGGAAGTGTCTTCGGCGCCCAAAACGAGACGGTTGCCGCCACGCTTGAAACAGCCGCAGGGGTGATCGCAAAGAAGCTCGTCGAGCACGAAGGGTTCTGCTATTACCAGATCACCGCCGCGGGTGACAGGCGGGACCAGAAGTTCTGAATTCTGAGTGCTGAGTTCTGGATTAGAGGCGGATAAGAAAAATGCGACGAGGGAGAGTTCAAGGTTTTCGAAACACAGCGCTTCCTGCCCTGCCTATCGCGCTCACCATTCGCGGGCTAGGACCAGGCTGGTGTCGTTGCGCCGCTTGAGTCGCGCCAGTGAGGTGTCCAGGCGAGGGCCACGAGCTTCACGGCGATGTTGGCTTTGGTCGGTTTGAGAGAGACGGGTTCGAGTTTTTCGCTCAGGGGATTGGTCGCGGCAGCGAGGACATCGGTCTCCGTTTTGAACTGCGCTTCGAGGTCGGCCAATTGTTGTTGCAACGCTGAGACGTTCTCTTCGGCTTGCCCCACGTCCTTGGATTCCTTGATCGCGCGTCCGGCTCCGCGAATCGCCGTTGTCGCTCGGCCGATGTTTGTCGCGCTGATCGTCTT
>JBDSDL010000065.1:0-4531 GCA_039920585.1 Nitrospiraceae bacterium
CTCCGGCACCTGCGCCCCCGCGATGGCACAACCGCTTGTGCTCAGATTGACTGTATGGCCGTTCGCGTGAAACAAATCCCCTGCGATCTGCACGGGAACTACGGTCACGGCTCGTCTATGCTGTCGCTGCTGGTGCCCGGACATCAGCGTCCCCCTTCATTTCTGACGCGCTTCGCGTCGCCTTCCTCAATCGAAAGGCAGTCATTTCCGGATCGTTACGCATGATGACGGCGGTGCGGTCCGTCACGAGCTCGTTTCGGCGTTGATCGCTCACAGGTTCCGTCGGGAGCTGTATGCATTCTACAGCCGTTGGCTAGAGGCGCAAGTATTTTCACGAACTGCTACTGGCGCGTCGCGAGAAGCCGCACTGATGGGGACGTAAGGATTCAGCCCGCGCAGGAGGTGTCACAGCGAGATAGAAGCGGCGGGGTATCGGCGGGCCGGGAATTTCGATGATGCTCCTGGTTCAGGGGAGGGAGCGTGTCCACAGGTATGTCCTCGACACATGGCAGGTCGTCATCGCGCGATTGAACCGTCTCAACAGCACCCTAGCCTGGTGTGGACAAAATGAGATTTTATTTTGTGTGTGAGGCCACGTTAGGTAGGATGCAGGATCACGGTCGCATTCATGAATAGGGAGTTGCCCTGCGATGACCACACCCAGTGCCGCACCTCGTGCACCCCTCGAGAAAACCGTGTTACTGGCCGACGACGAATCGTCCATGACGTTCGTGCTCGGGCTCGAGTTGACTCGCAAGGGGTATCGCGTGGTCACCGCCCCCAACGGGACCGAAGCGGCCCGGATGGGCTCGGATCTGAACCAACCCCTCGATGTCCTGATCACCGATTGGAAGATGCCGGGCATGACCGGGGACATGCTGGCTCGACAACTTATGGAGGGGCGGCCAACCTTGGCCGTCATTCTGATGTCGGGTTACGACGAAGCCGAGGACATTGCCCGGGCGTTCGATCCTGCGCGGGTCACGTTCCTCCGCAAGCCTTTCGGCCCGGCCCTACTGGATCAGACCATTCGTAGCCTGCTAGGACGGCCATTCCACTCGAACAGCGTGGGGGCCTAGTGGATGGCATCCCGCTCTGCACCTGTCTGCTCCCAATGCTGAAAAGGAAGATGTACGTCGATGGCCAGGACGGTCGAGTATCAGGGATACACCATTCAGTCCGCTCCGGGTCACCCCGTAGACGGTAAGAAATGGCAGCTGCGCATCTTCATCTCCGTGCAAGATCACCGGGGCGTCAACACTCGCGAATTCTCAGCCGAAGTCTTGTATGCGACAGAGCCGGAGGCCGATATCCACGGGATTGCCTGTGGTCAACGCCTCATTGATGGGAAGGTGGAGGGCTGGTCGGTCACGGATATGAAGACGATGGATCGCCGAACGACGCCGAGGCTTCGAGTGCAATTCCGGACCACCTTTTCAGCTTCCACACCACTCGAAGGGACAGGCCGTATGCTCGATCTCTCCGCGGGAGGGTGTCGCATCGAGAGCACTGTCACGGTGGAAGCAGGGATGTCGTTGGAACTGCGGGTCCAGGCACCAGACCTTGAATGGCCGCTCATGATTGAGGCGGCCAGCGTGCAGTGGGTGAGCGGCCGGACATTCGGACTGGCGTTCTTCCGAATCAGGGAGACGGAGCTAGAGCGGTTGGGGCAGGTGATCCACGAGCTGACGGAGAGTCAATCAGCGGCTGAAGTTATCCGTCCACGAAAGGGAGGGACTGCTTCCCGGTGAGGTGCTGCGGCTGCCCGATGGGATCCTCCATGGCCGTTCGTGGCATCGCCTACGTGAGGGGCGCGGCGGCCCCCACTACACCGTCTTCAGAAACAGCCGCAGCCGCTCCCGTTCTACTGGGCAGATCGCCATGAACTCCAGTCCACAGCACTGTCCGTCCGCCCACCGAACTTTCGCCCATTCGACCTCAATGTTGGGCTCCTGGCTGGCGACACACAGGGACAGTTCGCATTCCATCCCCACTTGCAGGGGACGCTCCGAGACCACACGGCAGCCGGTCGTCGAGAGGCCCTGCAGAGAGGCCAGGCCCCTCACTCCGAAGTCGCTACGAAATGTGACGCGCCCCAGCTGGGTGACGCGCCGTGCTCTTCGCAATTCTGCCTCAGGTACGGTGCTGTTCATGCTCATCTCCACATCCGTGCATGTTTGCTACACCGGGATCGCCGTCTTCATCGAACAAGAGCCAGGTGCCTTCCATGTACACCAGCATACCGGGAGCCCGCACGCGTGTCATGCCCCAGGAGTAGTAACCATATTAGGGGGATGTCCCCCGGCCCCCTTCATCGACGAGGAGGGTATCCCCAGCAGTGGCCTACTTCCGAGGTACTTCCTTTAGGTCTGGCACGAACCAGGGCCTGCGCTATCCTGTGTCCATGAGCGATGAGTGCCACGGCCTACACCAAGGAGGACGATCATGACCTGTTCACGCTGCTGCGGTCTCATGTTAGAAACCCACGTGCTCGACATGGAGGCCGCCTATGGTGAGATGTGGGCGACCAGCCGGCGCTGTATGAATTGCGGTCATGTGTACGACGCCGTGATCGAGCAGAATCGCCGGGCCCAACAGCAACACATCTTGGTGGCTCCCGGTGGTGAGTGGGATTCTCAGGCTGATGAGGTCCATCTTGGCACGGAGTCTTTCATCAGGCTCGCGGCCTGACGACGGAGCATTCAGCAACAAGGCCTGTACGGAACAGGAGGGTGCACTGATGCCAACGAACCCACAACGAAGGCTGGGGCCCTATCCGCAATCGGTGGGAAATGTCGCCTTAGCCGAGGAGAGCCTGGGCCTGCTGCAACGATCCACAGTTAAACCTCACTCTCCTGTGCGTGTCATAGGACCGGACAATAGGGAGGAGGAGAGTGAGATTGAGGCGCTTGCGCCTACCATAGGCATCATGAATGGGATTCATCTATCTCTCAGGCTGTGGAGTCTTATCCTCGTCATCATCTATTGGATGTATGCAGGCTTCTGAGACAGGAGGTTCAAGCCTGTCCCGAGGCCACCGCCATCTCTCTCCTCCCCGATGGAGCCAGACACGACAATGAACGGAATATCGAGCCCCCGCTCGTGCATGAGTCGTAGTGCATCGAGCGCCGTAAATTGTGGCATAGAGAAATCCGAGAGAATGCAATCGGGCGGCTGGTCGAGTTCGCGAAGGTAGCTGGCTTGAGAATCGACACGGCGAGACGTGAGCTCAAACCCGCCCTCACGGAGCACGTCGAGCATCAGCTCCGCATCCATCGGAGAGTCTTCGCGGAGAAGGAGGGGGAGGCGCGTTGGCATCGTCGTCCTACAGGCCGTGCCTTCCGCCCGTATGGATGCGCGAATGCCGACCTCGCTCATGCGATCTATAGGGTGGGGCCTGCCGGCGACCAACACAATGTGAAGAACCGTACATCAAGGCAAGCGCAACCCAGGCCAGACGGCTATTTTCACGTTTCAAACTGACCCGCGACCTAGAAGGGTACCAGGGGCATGCGCGAAGGTCACTCGCTAGGCGTCAACGTCCCGGGCTGCCGGCTGGACTTTCTCAATTTCTGCATGTCTTGATCAATCATCTTCAAAGCATCCAACTGGTGCTTGAGCACCGCAATGCGCCTATCTCGCTCTGTGATGTGTCGCTGGAGGGAGTGCACGACACTGGAATCGACCACAGAAGGCGAGTTACTGTTCCTTGCCACCGAGCCACAAGTGGGCGAGGAGGAGGGGGGAAGTGTCCCACACCCAATCAAGGCGATTGCCCATAGCAAACCACATCCTACGCTGATCCCGGTCCGTTTCCACATGACGCCCATCGGTTAGGTGTGCCATTAGGCGCCACATCCTGCAAGAAATTTCCTGATTCTGACCGGGTTCGGAGGGGCGATGGGCTTGTGGCTAGTCCTCGATCAGGTTCTCCATCTGCCGAGAAAGCTCTCTGAATCTGAGAATAGCTGACTCTGCCACTGTATTTGACGCCTTGCCCCACACCGAGGCCTAGGCTGAAGGCCCATCCACGGGGCGCCGCATGACACTCCTGAAGCGCCTGCTTAGCTATTGTGGCATCTGTATCGTCGCGTGCCGTTGCCGGCCTCGTCCCTTTCTAGGTTCGGCTGCTGATGATTTATACGTGCGTTTTGTAAGTCCCCTCGGCCTTCCTTCTGACTGTCTCAGGATTCTTGATTCAGTGGGGGTTAGCTGGTTTCTCTTTCATAAGGGCATCGGCTCTTTTTGCCACGATCCCCTTTAGATCCAACTGACAGGCAGTACGATACGGTTCGATCCTTACTCAAAGCAATGCTTACGGGGGTCTCGAAATAGCGTTAAGATCCCTCCCCCGCAACCAAGTTATTTAACTTGGCCTCAACCACCAGCTTCAATAGCCCTTGCGCCCTCGTTCGCATCCCTTCTACACTATGCCTCCCTGCGAGGCTTCTATGCCCTTCTTGATTCGCCCGTCCCGTCGCTTTCCGGTGTGTTGTCCCGTCACCTACCACTGCGGCCTCTTTGAGGGCCA
>JBDSDL010000066.1:0-1874 GCA_039920585.1 Nitrospiraceae bacterium
ACTAACAGATCGATGCGGTCGCCGGCCACAAGCATCGGCGCTCGCACCACGCTCCTGTTTGTGCCACAGGCTCCCTTGTCAATGACATCCATGAGCCCGCTCTCGTCCTCCAGTGAGAAAATTGTCAGCTCATAGAGCACCCCACAACCCCGCGTCATCACCTGTGTCTGTATGGAGTGGACGGATCCGGCAATTCGGATTTGTTTCAAGTGGTAGCTTGCGGGATCTGAGCGAAGCTTCCCGATGGTAATACGTTCATACGAACGGAGCGGAATGTGCGATGCCCCCACTCGTGGCGAGCGGGGAAGGGTGTCGAGTGCGACAGTCGATGCTGGGCCTCCAACCGTCTGTGCACCGATCACAGCAAGAACGGAGAGTGCAAAGGAGCATAATTGTCTGGCAAAGAGAGGCATCGTCCGATGATTCCTATACACGGATCTATTTACCTCATGGCAAGAGAGATTGATCTTACCCTATCTCATAGCCATGCAAAACGCCCTGGAAGGCCGTCGTTGTCCCCACCCGTAAAGTCATCGAACCATAAGTTGTATCAAGCCAGGCCTGGTTCCCGGTCAGCCAAAACTAGCAGATGCGTCGACGAGCCTCTAGGCAGCTTATCCCAGGAGCGAATTTCACGCTTGACTTAGTACTAACTAGAACTATAATGCTCTGTACGGGTTGTAAGGTGGCATACTCACGCTGTGATAGAGGGGCTTGTCGCTGGTCGGTGATGAATGATTGCTGAAGAGGCCTAACGGCTAGCGTATAAAAGGAGGCTTCATTATGTTTGTTGTCGTGGGTGCCACAGGGAATACGGGATCGGCTGTTGTAGAGACCTTGCTCAGTCGAAAACAGTCTGTGCGTATCGTCGTCCGCTCGGCGGATAAAGGTGCGGCGTGGAAGGCGAAAGGGGCTGAGATTGCTGTCGCTTCGCTGGACGATGTCTCCGCACTCACAAAAGCTTTCGAGGGCGCAAAAGGTGTCTATCTCTTGGTTCCACCGAACTATGGGGCTGCGGCCTGGCTCGTCGACCAGCGCGCACGGATGGATCGTGCGGCAGACGCAGTCAAAAACAGCGGCATCGGACATGTCGTGTTTCTCTCTTCAATCGGTGGCCATATCGCAGAAGGAACTGGACCGATCCGAGCTGCTCGCTACGGCGAACAGGCGCTCGGAGCAGCGGCGAAGAATCTGACGATCCTCCGTCCCTGCTACTTCATGGACAACTGGGCTCCGGTCCTCGGCGCAGCCAAGGCTCAGGGTGTCTTGCCGACGTTCATTGCGCCTCAAGCGATGGTCCCAATGATCTCGACCAAAGACATCGGCCGTGTGGGAGCGGAGCAATTAATGGCTGGAGGAAAAGGCGCACAGATCGTGGAACTCGCCGGGCCGGAAGAATACAGTCCGAATCAGGTTGCGGCCGCGCTCGGTCAGATTCTGGGAAAGCCCGTTACGGCCCAGTATGCGCCGTTGAGCGCAGTGGTTCCTACATTCACGTCGTTTGGTTTCTCCGATGAAGTGGCGAAACTGTTTGAAGAAATGTACACATCATTTTCCACCGGAGCGATTGGGTACGAACTTCCCGCATCGGTGATTCGGGGTCGGGTGACGCTGGCCGAGGCCTTGAAAGGGTTCGTGAAGGCCTCATGAAAGGTGCGCGATCATGAGTGAGACAAAGGAGACAATCATGAAGACGGATCTCGACAAGGTGAAAACGTTGACCAAGGATCTTCGGAAAGGCTACCCACGCAGTCCACGGGAAAAACTGGGCGGCTATGTGATCGCGGCTCGCTGCGTGGACAAGTGTCGGGCGTTTTTGCTCGGGATCAACGGTGAATACAATTACTGGCCCTGTTCGTTAGCCAGCCAATGGT
>JBDSDL010000067.1:0-7710 GCA_039920585.1 Nitrospiraceae bacterium
CATATCCGCTACCCCCTCGTGGACGATCCTCACACTGCACTTACCGTGGCGACAACCAGACCTGAAACGATGCTCGGCGACACGGCCGTGGCGGTCCATCCCGACGACCCCCGCTATCGCCATCTCATCGGCAGAAAGGTTCGCTTGCCGCTGACCTCGCGTGAAATACCGATCGTAGGCGATTCGATCCTGGTGGACCTCGAATTCGGCACCGGCGCCGTGAAAGTTACCCCTGCGCACGACTTCAACGACTTTGATGCTGGCGAACGGCACAAGCTGCCGCGACTCTCTATTCTCGACTATGAGGCACTTCTTGATCTTAAGGGAATGAACGCTGCTGCTGTTGAGGAATCTGTGATCAGGGATGTTGTTCAGTTACCTGTGACCAAAGCGCGTCCCAAAATAGAACTGCTTCTACGTGACAGTGGATTTCTCGTCAAAATTGAAGACCATAAGATGGCGATCGGGAAATGTTATCGCTGCAAGACCGTCGTCGAGCCGTACCTGTCTCCTCAATGGTTCGTCAAGATCAAGCCTCTGGCCGAACCTGCGATCCAAGCCGTCGAAGACGGACGCATTCGAATCATTCCTGAAGGGTGGACGAACAACTATCTTGGGTGGATGCGGGATATCAAAGATTGGTGCATCTCACGCCAAATTTGGTGGGGTCATCAGATACCAGCTTGGTACTGCCGACCCTGTAATACTGAAATATTTATAGTGAAGGGGGCGTCCGGCCGGCAGCATGAACATCTTTATATATCACCTAATGCCATTCCCATTGTTTGCAGAAGCAAACCAGAGAAGTGCTCTAAATGCGGGAGCACAGATCTCGTCCGCGACCCCGACGTCCTCGACACCTGGTTTTCTTCTGCCCTCTGGCCCTTCTCCACACTGGGATGGCCGGAACAGACTCCCGAGCTGAAGACATACTACCCAACCTCGACGCTCGTCACCGGACTCGACATTCTGTTTTTCTGGGTCGCCCGTATGATCATGATGGGCCTGAAATTCATGGGCGACGTTCCCTTCCGCGATGTCTATATCCATGCCCTCGTGCGGGATGCAGAAGGGCAGAAGATGAGCAAGTCGAAAGGCAACGTCATCGACCCACTGCATGTCATGGAGCAGTTCGGCACCGACGCGCTCCGCTTCACGCTCGCCTCGATGGCCTCACCGGGGCGCGACATCAAACTCGCGGAGGAACGGATTGAAGGCTATCGTAACTTCGCGAACAAGATCTGGAACGCCGCCCGGTTCGCCCACATGTACCTCGCCGACAAACATGATTCACAGCCTCCGGACGATCGGTCCTTTCCCGGTCTTTGGATACGAAGCCGACTGAACGACACCATCCGGATTGTGACCATGGAGCTGGAAGCCTATCGGTTTGATCGAGCGACTAGTGCGCTCTACCAATTCTTCTGGCACGAGTACTGTGATTGGTACCTTGAATTGATCAAACCCGTCCTCCAGAATCCTCTGCATCCTCAAGGTCCTGCAACTCGACGAACTCTCCAGGATACGCTTGAAGTGTTTTTGCGACTGCTTCATCCTTTCATGCCCTTTATTTCAGAAGAAATTTGGCAAACTTTACCTCACAAGGGGGAGACCATTGTCACCCAACCATATCCGCTCACTCAAACAGACTGGCATGACTCGTCCGCAGAAGAAACATTTCGTCTCTTTGAACAGAGTATTGGTCTGTTCAGAACCGCCCGCGTCCTGCTGAGCTATCCACCGGGAAAAGAGGTACGCGTCTTTGTGGTCCATGAGGAGCCCGCAGCGAACGAGACACTGGGTAGGCTTGAACTGGACCTCGCACATCTCGGACGAGGACGGATCTCGCCCATTCCTCTCTCTCAGTGGCCGACATCGAACGTACTCCGCCTTTTCACAGGCGGCGTCACGGTAGGCGTGGCCGTCGAGGGTGACGTGGATCTCAAGAAAGCGCTCGACCGCCTCGTGAAACAGACCGAAGAAACCGACAAGGAATCCCAGCGGCTCGACGGCAAGCTGAACAATGCGGACTTTGTCTCAAAAGCACCGCCTGAGGTGATCACCGACCATCAAGACCGCCTCCGCGCACTCTCTCGTGACCGCGCCATGCTGACCAGCAGCGAACAGCAGCTGCGCGCGATGCTGGGAGCCTAAGTATGGTGGCGCTGCCGGCTGTCGACATTCGACGTGCGGTCCGGATGGGACTCGAAGAAGACCTTGCCCAAGGCGACATCACGACAACAGCACTCTTTTCTGAACCGACTCCTGCCCGCGCCAAGATCATCGCCCAACAACCCCTCGTCGTTGCAGGGATGGCCGCGGCCATTCAAACGTTCCTTGTCATCGACGCCTCGCTCAAACTGACTCCTTTGCGACGAGATGGAGCAGATGCGAAGAATGGGGATGTCCTCTTGCGGATCGGAGGCGATGGACGATCCATCCTAATGGCTGAACGAGTCGCCCTGAACTTCCTCCAGCATCTCTCCGGGATCGCCACCCTCACCAGTCGCTTCTGCCGTGCCGTCCATGGCTATCCAGTCAACATTATGGATACAAGAAAAACGCTCCCAGGCTGGAGAGCTCTTCAGAAATGGGCCGTGTCGCTCGGCGGGGGAACGAATCATCGTATGTCGCTCGGCGATGGCATTTTGATCAAGGACAATCATCTCGCTCTGATGAAAAATAAGAAGTCGGCTGTTCTTACAGCCTGCCGGATAGCGCACGCAATCGCCTCCAAAGACAAGCTCGTGATTGTCGAAGTGGAATCGTTATCAGAAGTGCACGACGCTCTTCATGGCAAGGCCGACATCATTCTCCTGGACAATATGACCCCCTCCATGGTCAAGCAAGCGGTGAAACTCATCGACGGTCGCGCACTGGTAGAAGTCTCGGGAGGCATTACTCTGAAAAACGTCCGCGCCATGGCAGCGGCCGGCCCAGATCGCATCTCTATCGGAGCCCTCACCCATTCAGCCCCAGCCGCGACACTCAGCCTGGTGCTCGAACCACGCCACCGGGCTAGCAGGTAGCGGAAAGACCCTTTTGATACCCGAGAACTTTGAGAATCTGCACATGTCCTACAACAACCAACAACAAAACATTCCCGCAGAATACTCAAACAGTTCGTCCAGCAAGGCCGCAGGCGAGTCGAAACCGGAGACGTAGCATTTCCACCCACCCAACCCCGAGCTGTCTGAACAGCTCTTTTCCCGGAGGGGTATGTTGAGGATTTCGATGAGCCGAGAACGAAACTTGGTGAAAGGCGCGTCTCGGCGCGCCAGGGTTGGGCGGGTGAGAACAGAGACTGTTTCAGCGTTCTGCTAGGTATCTCGTGCAACCTTCGCCACCACTGACACGAAACACGATCCACAGCACCCTGTCGACCACGTGGCTGGGGCGTCGCATTGAGCTATTCGACTCCATTCCTTCAACGAACAGGGAAGCCGTTCGCCTCGCACAGGCAGACGTGGAGCATGGCACCGTCGTCATCGCCGATAGCCAGACCGCCGGACGCGGGCGTCTATCCAGAGTCTGGTTTTCTCCGCCCGGTGCCAATCTCTATTGTTCTATCGTCCTCAAAGCCACACGCCCCCCGGAGCGTCTCATGGAATGGCTCTCCTGGCTACCACTCATCTCTGCTCTGGCCGCTGCCGAAGCCATCGAAGCTGTCTCGTCCCTTCACGTCTCAGTGAAATGGCCCAACGATCTCCTCATCTCGGAACAGAAGGTCGGAGGGATTCTCTGTGAGAGCGGCACAGGAGCAGGATCAAAACCCTTCCAGGTGATTGGAATCGGTCTGAACGTCAATGTCGATCAGCACGATTGGCCGGAGGAACTCCGCGAGTCGGCCACATCGATTTGGTGTGCTCAAGGATGCGTCGTTGACCGCAATCGATTGCTCTCCCAACTCCTCCTCGAGCTGGAACGTTGCCTCGATGAATTGGCTCTCCATGGAACAAGTCGTCTCGCCTTAGCCTATGGCCAGCGCTGCTCGACCATCGGCCACCCAATACAAGCGACGCTGGCCAACGGGGATCTGGTCGTCGGAATTGCCGACTACATCGGCCACGATGGATCCTTGCGCGTGCAACCTCAGGCGACCCAACCTGGCTCGAAAAAGCCGGAAATTCTTTATCTGCGCGTGGCCGACATCATCCACCTCAGGACCTAGCCAAATCACCCAATCGAAACGTACAATAGGTTCCATGCTCCTCGTCGTTGATATCGGCAACACCAATATCGTCTGGGGTGTCTATGACGACTGCGCCCTGGCGGCCCATTGGCGATTGGCTACGGATGTGAAAAAAACCTCGGACGAATACGGCATTCTCTTCTCCAATCTTCTCACCGCAGCGGGGATTCCCTCTCAACGCCTCTCCGGCGCCATCATCTCCAGCGTCGTGCCTGCGCTGACCGGGACCGTAGAAGACATGCTCGGCCAATATTTTCATCAGCATCCCTTGGTCGTCACCTCAGATACGGACACAGGGCTCACACTCCGTTATCCCAATCCAAAAGAAATCGGCAGCGACCGGCTGGTGAATGCCGCAGCCGCATATCATAAATATCGCCGCAATCTCATCGTCGTCGATTTTGGAACCGCCACGACCTTTTGCGCCATCACGGGAGAAGGCCATTACCTCGGGGGCGTCATCGCTCCCGGCCTCGGAATCTCGGCGGAGGCCCTGTTCACTCGCGCCGCTAAACTCGCCAAGGTGGAATTGATCCGTCCGAAGACCGTGATCGGCACCGACACCGCCGGCAGTATTCAAGCCGGCCTGTTATTCGGGTATGCAGGACTGGTCGATACCGTCGTCCGGCGAATGGAACAGGAACTCGGACACTCAGCCTACGTCATCGGCACCGGAGGACTCAGTTCCATCCTGGCAGCGGAAACCACTTCCATTCAAAAGATTGAACCCTTCCTCACGTTAGAAGGCCTTGAGCTTCTCTACCGGCGAGCTCAAGGAACCGTGAAACGTGAAACGAGGGTCAGCCTCTGAACTGCGGCACTTCAGCCTTGAGCCCGCTGCACTGTCACGCCGCTTTCGCACATCTCGGCTTTCTTATCCGCCTTTAACTCAGAACCCAGAACACAGAACTTCTTCGCCCGCCTCACCCGTCTCGCTTTTCTCGCGAGTCTCTCGCTTCTCGCGCTTTTCCCTCCACAAGTAATTAATTTTTCTGGCCCGGTTGACTTTATGGGCCTTGTGGCTATCTTCAGACGGACAAAGGAGTTTTTCATGACTGAGGATCACCAGAACGCGAATACTATCGAGAACTTGGATGCTTCAGCGGCCGGCGATTGCCCCATCACAGAAGACAAAGATTACGTCGCAGAACTTCAGCTAGCTCTCTCGGCAAAGGCTGAAGAGGTGAAGGGCTTGAACGATAAGTATCTCCGGCTCGCCGCAGAGTTTGACAACTACAAACGATTGATCCAGCGGGACCAGCGCGATCAGATCCGGTTCGGCAATGAACACTTACTCAAGGAACTGTTGCCAGTCGTCGATAATCTTGAACGGGCCATCAAGTCTTCACGAGAGGGGGGAGGCAGCGACGTCCTCATCCAGGGCGTGGATCTCACCCTCAAGCAGTTGACGGGAGCCTTGACAAGATTTCATGTCGTGCCTGTCGAGACGGTCGGCCAGCCGTTCGATCCCGCCACACATCAAGCCGTCACCTCCATCGAGTCTGACAAGGTTCCAAAGGAGCATGTGGTCGACGAGCTCCAGCGAGGATATCTCCTGCATGACCGTATCTTGCGGGCAGCCATGGTGAGCGTATCGGCGGGGCGGCCCGACGGCGCGCCGAGAGTAGACAACAGAATCAGTTCGACCTAACAACATCATCAAAGATAGACCTAGTCAGGAAGGAGTAGGCACATGGGCAAAGTGATCGGCATCGACCTTGGAACCACGAACTCCTGCGTTTCCATCATGAGTGGTGGCGAACCAGTCGTGATCGCCAACGCAGAAGGAGCCCGCACAACACCGTCCGTCGTCGCCATTACAGAAAAGGGCGAGCGCCTTGTCGGACAGATCGCAAAGCGTCAGGCGATTACCAATCCCGAGAATACGATTTTCTCCGTGAAGCGGCTCATGGGCCGCAAGTTTCACAGCCAGCAAGTCACCGATGCCGCGAAGCGGCTCCCCTACAAAGTGTCTGAGGGGGACAACGGCGATGCCCACGTCGAATTACGCGGCAAACGCTACAGCCCGCCGGAAATTTCCGCCATGATTCTACAAAAGATGCGTCAGACGGCGGAGGACTATCTCGGCGAGAAAGTCACCGAAGCGGTTGTGACCGTCCCTGCCTACTTCGACGACAGCCAGCGACAGGCCACTAAGGATGCCGGCCAGATTGCAGGCCTGAACGTGCTCAGGATCATCAACGAGCCGACCGCTGCTGCGTTGGCCTACGGCCTGGACAAGAAAAAGGACGAGCGGGTTGCCGTCTACGATTTGGGCGGCGGTACATTCGATGTCTCCATCCTTGAGATCGGCGACGGTGTCTTCGAAGTTAAGTCGACCAACGGCGACACCTATCTCGGTGGTGACGACTTCGACCAGCGCGTCATGGACTGGTTGGTCGATGAATTCAAGAAAGATCAAGGCATCGATCTTCGGAAAGATCGGATGGCCCTCCAACGCCTGAAAGAGGCGGCGGAACGCGCCAAGATCGAACTCTCTTCGTCGCAGGAAACCGAAATCAATCTGCCCTTCGTCACCGCAGACGCCAACGGACCAAAGCATTTAGTTGTTAAACTGACCCGCGCAAAACTTGAGCAGTTGGTCGACGACCTGGTTAAACGATCGATCGAGCCTTGCAAGAAAGCACTCTCCGACGCCGGTGTATCCGCGAGCGACATCAAGGAAGTCGTCCTCGTCGGCGGCATGACCCGTATGCCGAGAGTCATTCAGGCCGTCAAAGAATTCTTCGGAAAAGAACCGCACCGGGGTGTGAACCCTGATGAAGTTGTGGCGATCGGCGCCGCCATTCAAGGTGGCGTGCTGAAGGGTGAAGTGAAGGACGTACTGCTCCTCGACGTCACGCCCCTCTCGCTGGGCATCGAAACTCTTGGCGGTGTCTTTACGAAGTTGATCGAGCGAAACACGACCGTCCCGACAAAAAAGAGCCAGGTCTTCTCGACGGCTGCCGACAATCAAACGGCAGTGACCATTCGAGTCTTCCAGGGCGAACGCGAGATGGCCAACGATAACAAGCTCCTCGGCCAGTTCGATTTGGTCGGGATTCCTCCCGCGCCACGCGGGATGCCGCAAGTCGAAGTGACGTTCGACATCGACGCCAACGGCATCGTGCATGTCTCGGCCAAGGACTTGGCGACACAAAAGGAACAGTCCATCAAGATCACGGCGTCCAGCGGCTTGAGCAAGGAAGAAGTCGAAAAGCTGGTGAAGGATGCGCAGGCCCATACCGACGAAGATAAGAAGCGGCGGAAGACCGCCGAAGCCAAAAATCAAGCAGACACGCTGATCTACCAGACGGAAAAGAACCTGAGCGAGCACGGCGACAAGATCGCCGCGGAAGACAAGACCAAGATCGAAGAAGCGGTGGCCGCACTGAAGAAAGCGATGGAGGGAACGGATCCAGAGGCAATCGAATCCGCCACCCAAACATTGACGACCGCCTCTCACAAGTTGGCTGAGGAAATGTATAAGAAGGCTTCGGCATCGACTGCGTCAGCTA
>JBDSDL010000068.1:0-4288 GCA_039920585.1 Nitrospiraceae bacterium
GCGATCAGGTGATCTTTTTCTCCGAAGAGAAGGAATTGCAATTCGGATTGAGCGCATTCCGCGAGGTCTTACGGGCTGCGCCGCTCAGCGACAACGTGGAAGTGAATGAGTTGGTCCACCGTGTGGGACGAAACATCGCTGAAGCCGCCAACAAGCCGGAGTATCAGTGGGAGTTCGCGGTCATTCAAGACGACAAGATGGTCAATGCCTTCGCGCTCCCGGGCGGGAAGGTCGCCATCTTCACCGGGATTCTCAAACATACGAAAGACGATGCTGGATTGGCGACGGTGATGGGTCATGAGGTTGCACATGCGTTGCAACGTCACGGGGTAGAACGGATGAGCCGGAGCATCTTGGACCAGATCGCGCAATTGGGCGCATTGGGTGCGGCGGCATCCGGACGCGCCAACCCCGGTGCGATCCAGGGCTTGCTGGGGGCCTATGGGGTCAATGTGTCGTTGCCCTTCAATCGGAAACAAGAGTCGGAGGCCGACGAGATCGGACTTCTATTGATGGCGAAGGCTGGGTACGATCCGCGTGAAGCCGTGCCGTTTTGGGAGCGCATGAGCGGCTGTCCGAGGCAGATGATCGACAAGCTCTGTTTTCGGTCGCAGCAGGCGGTACCTGAATTTCTTTCCACCCATCCGTCCGATTTGACGCGTATCAATCAGATTGAAGCCTGGTTGCCTAAGGCGCTCCAGCACTATCGTGGGCCCGGAGGAGGGGCGGCTCCACCGCCACAGGAGCCATACCGTCCGACGATCGGACCGATGCCGGAAGTGAGCTGACCCTGAAACGAGGTCTCCGTGCCAAGGCGAACAGATATCACATCCATATTACTGATCGGGTCCGGTCCTATCGTGATCGGTCAGGCCTGTGAGTTCGACTATTCCGGCACGCAGGCCTGCAAAGCGCTGAAAGAAGAAGGCTACCGGGTCATCCTCATCAACAGCAATCCGGCGACGATCATGACCGATCCTGAGTTGGCGGATCGGACGTATGTGGAGCCCATTACGGTCGAGGTTGTGGAGAAAGTGATCGAGCGCGAACGACCCGACGCCCTGCTCCCGACGATGGGAGGACAGACCGCGTTGAATACCACGATGGGATTGGTCAAGCGGGGGACACTTGAGAAATATGGGGTCACGTTGATTGGCGCGTCCGCCGAGGCGATTCATAAGGCCGAGGATCGTGAAGCGTTCAAGCATGCGATGCAGCGGATTGGATTGCGAGTGCCGACAAGCGGCACGGCGCATACCCGTGATGAAGCCATCAAGATTCTTGAACAAGTCGGATTTCCGGCGATTATTCGACCATCGTTCACCATGGGCTGGACCGGTGGGAACATTGCGTATAACCGGGAAGAGTTCGAGAAGCTGATCGATTGGGCGTTGGCCATGAGTCCGGTCAGCCAAGTGCTGATTGAAGAATCCCTGATCGGGTGGAAAGAATACGAACTGGAAGTGATGCGGGACCTCAAGGACAATGTCGTCATTGTCTGTCCGATCGAAAATCTTGACCCGATGGGGGTGCACACGGGCGACAGCATCACGGTCGCGCCTGCGATGACCCTCTCGGACAAAGAGTATCAGCGCATGCGGGATGCCGCAGTTCGGATTATGCGCGAGATCGGCGTCGATACCGGTGGGTCGAACGTCCAATTCGGTCTGGATCCTAAAAACGGCGACATGGTGGTTATTGAAATGAATCCGCGGGTGTCGAGGAGTTCCGCGCTCGCATCGAAAGCGACGGGATTTCCCATCGCCAAGATTGCCGCGAAACTGGCTGTGGGCTATACGTTGGATGAAATCACCAACGACATCACCGGTGTGACGAAAGCTTCATTCGAACCCACGATCGACTATGTGGTGGTAAAGATTCCTCGCTTTGCCTTCCAGAAGTTTCGAGGGGCCGACCCCACCCTCACGACGCAGATGAAATCAGTGGGCGAAGTGATGGCGATCGGGCGCACCTTTAAAGAGTCCTTGCAGAAGGCGATTCGTTCGCTGGAGTTGAACATGAATGGGCTTTCCTCGCGGGAGGGATTGGATCGCGGCATTCCCGAGGGGTTCGACCGACAACCGGCGCTGGAGCGGATACGCCAACATCTCCGGACCCCGATTGCCGAGCGACTGTGGCATGTGGCGGATGGGATGCGTCTCGGTCTGTCCAATGACGACCTGTTTACCCTCACGAAGATCGACCCCTGGTTTCTGGAACAGCTCCGGGAGTTGATGCAATTTGAATCCCTGTTGGTGGGCCAGGCGGGAAAGAAACCGGCTGCGCTTGAGGACTCGCTTCTGTGGGAGGCCAAAGAACTTGGTTTTTCAGACGATCGTATCGCACAGCTCATTGGCGCAACTTCAGCCTCGGTCAGGAAGCAGCGAACCAATGCCGGCCAGGGGAGAAGAGGGGTGACCTATAAACGAGTCGACACCTGCGCCGCAGAGTTCGAAGCCCATACTCCCTATCTCTATTCGACCTATGGAAGAGAATGTGAGGCTCGCCCGACGGACCGGAAGAAAGTAATCATCCTCGGCGGAGGGCCGAACCGTATCGGGCAGGGGATTGAATTCGACTACTGTTGTGTTCATGCGGTCATGGCGCTTCGCGAAGAAGGTATCGAGTCGATCATGGTGAATTGCAATCCCGAAACCGTGAGCACTGACTACGATACGTCGGATCGACTCTATTTTGAGCCGTTGACTGAGGAAGACGTCCTCAACATCGTAGAGCGTGAGCAGCCGTTGGGAGTCGTGTTACAGTTCGGCGGGCAGACACCCCTTAAGCTCGCGCTGCCTTTGTCCAAGGCCGGGGTGCGAATTCTTGGCACGAGCCCTAATGCGATCGATCGCGCGGAAGATCGGGAACGATTCCGCGACCTCTTGAATACGCTTGGACTGCGCCAAGCGGAGAGCGGCATGGCCCGGTCCGTAGACGAAGCCATTCGGATTGCCGCGCAGATTAGCTATCCGGTCATGGTGCGGCCGTCGTATGTGTTGGGGGGACGATCCATGCAGATCGTCTATGACGAATCCGGCTTGCTGGAGTATATGAAATCGGCGGTCAAAGCCTCGCCGAAACATCCCGTGCTGATCGACAAGTATCTGTCGGATGCGATTGAAGTCGATGCCGACGCCATTTCAGATGGGACAAACGTCGTAGTGGCCGGGATCATGGAACATATCGAAGAAGCCGGGGTTCATTCAGGGGATTCGGCCTGCTCGTTGCCTCCCTACTCACTCGATCAGAACGTGGTCGAAGAGATTCGCCGGCAGATGAAGGCGTTGGCTCTGGAGCTTGGCGTGATCGGCCTGATGAATGCACAATTTGCGGTGAAAGAGAAAACGATCTATGTGCTGGAGGTCAATCCTCGCGGCTCTCGCACCGTGCCGTTCGTCAGTAAAGCCATCGGTGTGCCCCTTGCCAAGCTGGCGATGAAGACCATGGTAGGCAAGAGCCTTCCGGAGCTGGGGTTGATCGAGGCTCCCACTCCCGTTCACTTGTCTGTGAAGGAATCTGTTTTTCCCTTTAATAAGTTTCCAGGGGTGGACGTGCTTCTGGGTCCTGAGATGAAGTCCACCGGAGAAGTGATGGGTATCGATCAAGATTTTGGATGGGCTTTTGCGAAGTCTCAAGAAGCAGCGGGAGCACCGTTGCCGAAGGGGGGCACGGCCTTCATCAGCGTGAAGGAGAGTGACCGCCCGGCGGCGTTGGAGGTCGTGCGACAGCTCCAGCGGCTGGGGTTTAACATTCAAGCGACAAGTGGAACAGCGGGGTATTTGCGCACCTGCGGGGTTCATGCGGAAACTGTGAACAAGGTCATGGAAGGTCGGCCCCATATTGTAGACCACATCAAGAATGGGCAGGTGGCGTTGGTTGTGAACACGGTGAGTAACGCGTCTTCCCATGCCGACTCATTGTCAATCCGTCGGGAGGCTCTAAACAAAGGGCTGGCCTACTATACGACCATACGGGGGGCGCGAGCGGCAGTCATGGGCATTGAGGCGATTCTCAAGAAAGAACTCACCATTCGGTCACTGCAGGAGTATCACCACCATTTATAGAGGACGTCGTTGATTATGCCGACACCGATTACGAGAAAGGGGCACGAGGCGCTCCAAGCAGAGCTCGATCGTCTTCGCAAAGTCGAGCGCGCCAAAAACATCGAAGCCATTGCTGAAGCGCGCGCCCATGGCGATTTGAGCGAGAATGCGGAGTACGATGCCGCCAAAGAGCGCCAGGGATTCATTGAGTCGCGGATCGTGGAACTGCAGTCGAAGCTGGC
>JBDSDL010000069.1:0-12278 GCA_039920585.1 Nitrospiraceae bacterium
TTGGACTATGAATCCGAGGCCATCATTCAGCAGAACATGGCGCAGATCAGCCGTGGGCGTACGGTCTTCATCATTGCCCACCGGCTGAGCACGGTGCGTCCGGCGCATCGGATTTACGTGGTGGAAAGGGGTGACATTGTCGAGCAAGGCTCACACGAGGAGTTGCTCCGCGCGAAGGGGTTCTATGCCAGGCTCTACCAACATCAAGACGGCGCAGTGATAGTGACGCGTGAGGGGTAAAGGGGGAATGTTAAATGGTCAATGATGAATGGTGGATTCGTAGAGAGGGAATGGGAAATAAGAGAACCGACGGGATATAGGGATAGTGGGGTAGAAGAAAGCGTATGGCATTTGGAATCCTTTCACATCATTGGACAGTCTGGCGGGCAGCCTGGCAGGCCGAGCGCGGCCAAGCGCTCGGGTCAATCCCAGGAGGGCGATCGACGGAGTTTCTTCCCGCTGTCCTGGAGATTCAACAGGCCCCGCCCTCGCCGATCGGCCGCGCCATCCTCTGGACGATTATGGCCGTGTTTGCGAGCGGCATCCTCTGGGCCATATTGGGGTGGATCGACATTGTCGCCACGGCGCAAGGCAAGATTATTCCCAGCGGTTACTCTAAGGTGATTCAGCCCTATGAGACTGGCGTGATTACCGCCATTCACGTGCAGGATGGGAAGAGCGTCAAGCGGGGAGAGGTCTTGATTGAACTTGATTCGACTCAGAACCGAGCCGATCAGCACCGCGCCTCGAACGAGTATCAGGCTGCGAAGATCGATGCGGCTCGTTTACGAGCGCTGATTGCCGGCCACTCGACGTTCGAAGCCCCTGCCGATGGCGATCCTCAACATGTCCTGCTGCAACGCCAGCTCCTGCGCGATCAACTTGCGGAGTATCAGGCGAGAGTTGGCACCGCGCAACATTTGATCGATCAACGAAAGGCCGCGCTCGATCAAATGAAAGAAAACGTTCGCGGGCTCGAAGCGACGGTGCCCATGGTGGCAGAACGTGCCGACGCGTTCAAGAAACTGTTGGAGCATGACGCCGCGACCAAGCTGGATTTTCTCCAAGCGGAACAACAACGGATCGACAAAACCCAGGAACTTGCCGGGCAGCGCAAGAAGCTGCATCAAGACCAGTCTGCGCTGTCGGAAGCGGAAACCAATCACCGTGCGCTCATCTCGGAGTTCCAACAGACGAAACAGACAGAACTGTCCCTGTTGGAAACCAAGGCCTCCTCTCTGTTTCAGGACGTCACAAAAGCTGGACAGAAGGCCGATCTCCAACGATTGACCACGCCGATCGATGGTGTTGTGCAGCAGTTGGCGGTCCATACGGTGGGCGGTGTCGTGACCCCGGCACAGGAGCTTCTGATCGTGGTTCCGCAGGAGCATCCTGTCGAAGTGGCGGTTCAGGTTGAAAATAAAGATGTGGGGTTTGTGAAGAACGGCCAGATCGTCGGGATCAAGGTCGAAACCTTTCCCTTCACCCTCTACGGCACCATTCCAGGCAAAGTGTTGAGTGTATCCGACGATGCCGCGCCGATTGAGAAGGTTGGTCTGGTCTATCCCACCAGGGTCAGCATGGACCGGTCGACCATCCATGTGGAGGGAAGGGAGGTCAATCTGTCACCAGGCATGGCGGTTACCGTGGAGATCAAGACCGGCCAGCGTCGCGTGATCGAATATCTCCTTAGCCCGTTATTGAAATCTGTTAAGGAAAGCCTCAGGGAACGATGAACAAGTCATTGATTTTCAATCTATCTAGCGTGATATCAATCACTGTTCTTGCCACGACATGCTTAGGATTTATTTGCCAAGCGGCAGGCGCTGTTGGAGGAGGGGAGAGCAGCCTTAACTCGCGGTCGTCTCCGCTTCAGCCGTTGAGCTTGACCTTGCGCGGCGCGTTGGCTGCGGCGGTTGATAATAACCCCGATGTGCTCCTTTATAGGGAGCGGATCGAAGCAGCCCGTGGGCAAGTGCAAACGCAGTTCGGCGCCATGCTTCCCAATCTCTCATCGAACGTCCGGCAGACCAGGCAAACCCAATTTCGGGGGACCTTTGGACTCGACCCAGTCAGGTCCGATCCCTTTAGTATTTTCGATGTGCGGCTTAGTGCATCGCAAAACTTACTGAGCGTCAGTTTGATCCAGCGCTGGCGGGCTTCACGCGAAATGCTCCATGTCAGCGAGTCGGAGTCTGAGAGTCGAAAGTTCGACACGATGGCCAGCGTGGCGCTCACGTATATGGAAGGCCTGAAGGCCATGGGCATGGTGAAGATGCATGAGGCCAATCAACAAGTGATGAACGATCTGCTGGGGCTTGTTAAACAGCGCCAGCGTGCAGGTGTTGCGACCGGCCTCGATCTCGCACGGCTCGACGCGCAACTGGCCGGCGAGCGGCAGCAGACTTCCGCCTCACACTATGCCGTCGAGCGTGCCAAGCTGAATCTTCTCAATCTGCTGGCGCTCCCCTATGAAACCGCGCTGGCACTGGCTGATGAATTTCGCCCTGACGTGCTCGACCCGCCTGTCGTTCACGCCGCCGTCGAGGATGCCCTGAAACAGCGACCGGAAGTCCTGGCTCAGGTGACACGCGTGCGGGCCACGGAGCTGACCTACTCCTCCATCACCGGCGAGCGCCTGCCGTCGCTGGTGGCGCAAGGGGACTACGGTCTCATCGGAAATCGCTGGAACAACACCCTCGACACGTACAACGTGGCGCTGTTGCTTCAAGTTCCGATTTTCGATGGAGGGCAACGTGAAGGCCGCATCGCCGAATCTCGCAGCCAATTACGACAGGAAGCGCTTCGCCTCCAATCCATCCTGAACCATGTAAAAATGGAAGTGCATGACGCATTGGCAGCCATGTCTGCAGCGAAGGACCAGGTCGCCAGCGCGCAAGCCGGTATGAGGTCAGCCGCAAAGGAACTTGAACTGGCCAGAGAACGCTACGCCGTGATTACAGCCTCAAGTCATTTCGAACTGACCAATGGCCTGAGCGCCGTGGCCCGAGCAAGGGAAAACCTGGTTGAGGCCTTGTTTCAATTGAACGCCGCGCGCGTGAATTTTGCCAGAGCGACCGGCAGTCTCAATACGCTGCAGTAATCCACGTGTAGTTTCAAGTTCTCAATACAAACCTGTTCGTTGAAATCTTTTTGCTACGAGGGTAGTGTGGTGCCGGGCATCGGTGACAGAGCAACGCATGAGTTTACATAATAGTTCTTATCAGACATTAGAGATTTTAGATTTATGTCCCTTGAACTGATCGGTCGCATCCAACAGGAACTCTCGATCACCGGCAGCGCGATCTATGAAACCATCCTTGCGGTTGCCGAACGTGCCAACCGCAAAGTTCAGGTTCTCCGTTTGCACAGTCAGGCCTCGAATTTGTTAAGCCAGATCGAACAGGCGCACGGCGACCTCGGACGTCAAATTGCCGCGATCTGTGCCAAGCGTCCACCATTTAGCCATGAGTCAAATCCGCCATCTGATCAAGTGGAAGTTTTCCTCGGTCAGGCCGGCGACCGCATTCAGCAGCTGAAACAGACGCTGCTCAGCGTCGACAGCCAAATCCGGGAACTTAAGCTAGAAACGATTCATCATGAGCTTCTGACCCTGCAACAGGATCTGAGTCTCCGTGCGGCGGCCATCGAACGGCTCTCTATCGCTCAGGGGTCACCGGTCATTGGGAGGAGACTCGGTGAGGTGATGCTGCCTGCGTCGGTTCGTCTTATCACGGTCCTTCGCGGGCCATTTCTCGTGCCGCCCGACGATGCCCTGGTCCTTCGCATCGACGATGTCCTGGTCATGATCGGGCTGCAAACAGATCTCGCGCAGGTCGCCTCTGAGTTCACTCGAGGTCGGAATGCCAAATCGGCGTGAGTTGTGGGCGAGACAAGCAAGACGTGCGCGACAGGCGCGACTCGCAAAGATGAAACCTGGGCTCTCCGTTTCCCACGATGTACACTCGCGTAGTGAGAACAGAATCATGCGCGTACTAAAAATCCTCATCAGCCTTGTGTTCGTGGTCTTGTTCAATATCCACTCGTTCGCCATAGCTGAGTCCGCCACGCCAAAATCCGTGGACTCTCCAGGTCTTCGCCTGCTGGAAGAGATTCAAACTGTCATCACCGATTTAGCCGAATCTGCCAAACCCTCCGTCGTAAATCTCTTTCCCTTGTCCGAACCAGGACGAGGGAAAGAGCAGTCTCAAAAGCGGGCCCCCAATGCCACTGGATCAGGATCCGGCGTCATCATCGATTCGGAGGGACATATTGTCACGAACAACCACGTCATCGGAGACGCAAAGGAAATTGAAGTCCGCTTTTCCGATAAGTCCAAGCTCATTGCGCAGGTCGTCGGTAAGGATCTCGATACTGACTTAGCCGTCCTCAAGGTGACCGCGGACCATCCCCTCCCGAGCGCAAAGTTCGGAGATTCGTCGGCCGTGCGTGTTGGCCAATGGGTGCTTGCCGTGGGAAATCCCTTCGGTCTCGATCGGACGGTGACGCTCGGCGTCGTCAGCGGGATCGGGCGGGAGAATATCAATCTCTCGCGCTACGAGAACTTCATTCAGACGGATGCGTCGATCAACCCCGGCAACTCTGGCGGCCCGCTCTTCAACCTACGCGGTGAAATCATCGGCATCAATACTGCCATCATTAACTTCGCCCAAGGAATTGGGTTCGCAATTCCCTCCAACATGGCCACGCAGGTGATTCAGCAATTGCTGGCGCAGGGACGGGTGACACGAGGCTGGCTGGGCGTCGGCATTCAACCGCTCACGGTTGAGTTGGCACGCAAGTTCGGTGTCAACGAAGGCGAAGGAGTGCTGGTCAACGAAGTTTTCGAGAAGGATCCAGCTGCCACAGCCGGCATCAAACCCGGAGATATCCTGACCCGTATCGACGGCACCGTGATCGATACGCCGAGCCGGCTTTCTCGCGTCGTGGCGGGATTGCTCCCAGGATCGACAACCAAAGTTGAGATCGTCCGCGATCAGCAGCGTCTGGTGCTGGACATCGCCCTCATTGAGCGTCGAGAGCAGGCCATCATCGCCTCCCTTCCCCCTCAGACTGGCACTGAAGTCAAGCTAGGCATCGAGGTACAGGAGCTGACACCGGGCCTTGCCGATACATTCAAACTGCAGGAGAGCCATGGCGCACTCATCAGCAAAGTGGAGCCAGGTAGCCTCGGTCAAGCGGAAGGACTTCACGAGGGCGATCTCATCAAGGAAGTGAACCGTGTTGAGGTGGGATCGGTTGGAGCATTCAACAGCGCACTCTCCGAGATCCGGCGAGGCGAAACCATTCTACTTCGCGTGCTGAGAGAAAACCGCGCCTTCTACGTTGTGCTCAAACCGACCGACTAGGCTGGTCTGTATTTAGTGGGCTGCCGCAGCCGACGTCACCTTGTACGTTTCAATAATTCGAGCCGCAAGCTCGCGCGGCACTTCGTCGTACCGGGCGAATTCCATCGCATAACTGCCACGTCCTGCCGTGAGCGAGTTCAGCGTCGCGGCATACGTGAGCAGCTCCGCCATGGGAACAAGGACCGTGATCTGCTCCGTCTGGTCTTTCGCCTCCACGTGAAGAATCCGCCCCCGGCGCGCATTCAAGTCCCCGATCACACCTCCGATATGATCTGCCTGCGCCTCGACCTCCACCGTCATGATTGGCTCTAGCAAGACAGGATGGGCTGCCTCCAACGCCTTCTTGAACCCCATCGATGCGGCGATCTTAAACGCCATCTCAGATGAATCGACCGTATGGTACGACCCATCGTAGACGGCAACCCGGCAATCGACGACAGGAAACCCCGCCAGACTCCCGTGGTGCATGGCTTCGAGCACCCCTTTTTCCACCGCTGGAATAAAGTTGCGTGGAACGGCCCCTCCTACCACCTTGTTCTCAAACTTGAATCCTTCCCCGCGAGGCAGAGGCGCGATCTCCAGCCAGCAATCACCGTACTGGCCATGTCCCCCGGTTTGCTTCTTATATTTCCCCTGTGCCTGTGCCGTGGCGCGAATGGTTTCGTGGTACGGAATCTTCGGCATATGCAGCACCACGTCCGCACCGTATTTGCGATGCAATTTTTCGAGCGCAAGATCGATGTGCAACTGGCCCATCCCGCTTAACACGATTTCCTTCGTGTCGGCATGCCGCGAAAATTCGAGCGTGGGATCTTCTTCGATCAATTTATGCAGCCCGAGACTGATTTTTTCGATATCGGCGTTGGACTTCGGCTCGATCGCAAAGGACAGCACCGGCCGTGGAAGCACTGTCTTCGGATAGCAGATGGGAGCCTGTTCGTCACAGAGCGTATCACCCGTTTGCGTATCTTTGAGCTTTCCGATGCCTACGATATCCCCTGCAGAGGCCGAAGACACGGACGTGTGTTTCTTCCCTAACAGCGTATAGAGATGTCCGCTTTTCTCTTTGCCGCCCCGAGAACTGTTGAAGACCGTCGAGTCTGCGTGAAGGACCCCCGACAAGACTCGCAGATAAGACAGTCGCCCAACAAACGGGTCAATCAATGTCTTGAAGACAATTCCTGAAAAGGGGTCCTCGTGAACGGCACGGCGGCTTACCGCCTCTCCCGTATTTGGATGCAGGCCTTCCAGCGAAACTTTCGCTGCCCGGTCCATTGGCGACGGCAGGAAATCGACGATTGCATTGAGGAGCGGAACGATCCCGATATTCCTGATCGCGGAACCGCTGTAGAGCGGGACAATCGTGCGGGCCTGGACGCCAAGGCGAAGGCCATCGGTCAGATTCCCCTGCGTCAGCTCTCCCACAGCCAGATATTGTTCCAATAATCGATCGTCACGCTCAGCCACTCCCTCCTGAACACGCTTTCGCGCGTCAATGACCAGTGTCCGCTCATGTTCCGGTATCGGCAACTGCTGAATCGTGGGGCTCTCCGTGCGCGAAGTGATCACGCATTGTTGAGCGAGATTCAGCACCCCCTCAAGCTGGGCGCCACTGCCATAGGGCAACGACATCGGCAATGGCATGATCCCAAGGTCGCGTTGACACATCGTAGCAACCTCATCGAGGGAGGCGCCGTCTTTATCCATTTCGTTGACGAATAGCAGGCAGGGCAAGTCAAGCGCTGTCACGCGAGCCCAGATTCTGACAAGTTCGCTCCGGATCCCCGACGAGGTGCCCACCACCAGAATCACAGCGTCCACCGCTCGCAATGCCATTATCGTTTCCCCGAGCAGACTCAGCGCGCCGGGGGGATCGACGAGATTGATGGTGGTGTTATTCCAGGAACAACGGAGGAGACTGGTGCTGACGGAACTGCGCCGGTGCAACTCTTCCGGCTCGAAGTCCGAGACAGTCGAGCCTTGTGCGACCGACCCGAGGTGAGGAATAGCGCCGGCGGCAAAGAGTATAGCCTCAGCCAGCGAAGTCTTCCCGGCACCGGCACTGGAGATCAAGACCACATTTCTAAATGATTCCTTGTGTGGCTCGCTCATGGGTCCCTCCTGTTGTGTTCATTTGGTCTGTTGGTTCATCTGATTTTTTTTAACCAAACAAACAGGACAAGCCAAATGGACCAAATGAACCAGATTTGTTACATTGCTGCAACTCCCCCTTTGCTCATGCGTCGACGCCATGGCTTGTCAGCCAACCTTGATCGGCAAAGCTGACGTAACGTCCATCGCCGATGACGAGATGGTCAAGAACCCGAATACCCAGTACCTCCCCTGCAGATACCAATCGCGCCGTCAGCGCACGATCTTCCTGACTCGGCGTAGGATCGCCACTGGGATGGTTGTGCAGAAAGATCACGGCCGCCGCGGATTCTTTTACTGCGAGTGTGAAGACTTCGCGTGGATGGACAATGCTGAGCGTCAAGCTGCCTTCCGATACTGTCGTGTCACGCATGATGGCATGCTTGGCATCCAGTAACACAACTTTGAAGACTTCGTGACGAAGGTCGCGCAAGGTCGGATGGTAATGGGCGAAGAGGTCACTGCTGGATGTGATTTTGGTTCCCTTGGTCAGCGGACCAGCGAGGGCACGTTTCCCTAATTCAAGGGCCGCCTTCAGTTGGGCCGCTTTGGCCTTCCCCACACCTGGGACTGCGCAGAGTTCTTCGATTCCGCATTGTGCAAGCCCAGACACATCCCCGAGCCGATCCAGGATATCCATCCCGACTTGCACAGCTGAAGATCCCTGACGGCCAACTCGAAGGAGAATCGCCAGGAGTTGGGCATTGGTGAGCGCCTGTGGCCCCTGAGTCAGCAGTCGTTCGCGCGGTCGTTCTGTTTCAGGCCATTGCGCAATGCCTTGACCCACTTTCTTGCTGGCCATCCATCCTCCCCGCGCAAAAAATGGCACTCTGAACGTTTTTGTACTAGCGATAGCCCCCTTGTTTGCCAGTTCCCAACAAATACGTACCGTCTAAACTGTTGAAATTACGTATAGCGACATATTGGTTCAGTAATTGCTTTGAACCGCCAGCAGCAGTACACCGGTAACCTTGGAGGATTCGATGGAATGTCCGAAGTGCAAAGGCCTCATGATGCTCGAGCGGTTCTCCGACTTCTTCTTAATTTTTTACGCCTGGAAATGCATCAACTGCGGCGCGATCATCGATCGTACCATTTCAAATAACCGGCGAAAGAGTTTGGCCGCCCGCAAACCCCAAACAGTGGCGACCCCCTAAAGTAATTGAGATTTGTCTCTATACTGGTCGACCCTCTCGATCGCCACGGATGGCCGACATTCTTGCACTGATCCCCTGTCGCTCACGTCTTACGCTTCCAGACCACCCATCGGCATTATAGCCACAGCCTCCAAGGTCGTCAAAATACTTCCATTGCCATCGTTCTAACCTTCCCCGCTCCATGTCGGCCCCATATCAGAGTTTCACACCTCGCTTCAGCCGCACTTATCTTGACCCCTTCAAAAACGCTGTGTTAGAGTCAGGCGCTCCAGAAATATCTCTCACCTTAACCTATGCGTGTCATTGCTGGATCCCACCGAGGTCGCCGCTTGAGTGGGCCACAATGGACTGCGCTGCGTCCCACATCTGACAAGGTTCGAGGGGCACTGTTTTCGATTCTGGGGAGTCAGGTATCAGGATCACGCTTTCTTGATTTGTATGCAGGCACGGGAGCCGTCGGGATTGAAGCACTGAGCCGTGGAGCGTCAACGGTCACCTTTGTCGAGTCAGACCCCAAGGCCTTGCAACTGTTACAGAAAAATCTACGAACCTGCCAGCTGCTTGACCGAGCGCAGGTTCGCGTGGGACAGGCAGCCGTCTTTCTTGATCGGAAAGATTGGTGGGGCGGCCCCTACGACATACTCTTTGCAGATCCGCCGTATGCCGCTCTCGATGAGTTAGACATCCTGATCCATGCCTGGAGACCTGGGCTGTTGTCGGAGTGTGCCGCCGTGATCATCGAACAAGACTCACGTACTGAATTGCCGGCATCGATCGACCACGCCGCGCTTGTGCGGCGATACGTGTATGGCGATACGGCACTCTATCTGTACGGTGCGGCCACAACAGAGTCGCTCACATCATGAAGATCGGCATCTATCCAGGAACCTTCGATCCCATTACCCACGGACACACCGACATCATTTCCCGAAGCCTGCGCGTGTTCGACAAAGTGGTCGTTGCCGTCGCGCCCAATCCATCCAAGCATCCACTCTTTACTCTGTCCGAGCGGCTGGAGATGATCCGGATCGTGACGAAGGAAATGAAACAGGTCGAGGTGACCCACTTCGATGGCTTACTCGTTGACTATGTCCAGCGATACGGCGCTCATGCGATTATCCGTGGCCTGCGTGCGATCTCGGACTTCGAACATGAATTTCAGATGGCTCTCATCAATCGCAAAATGGCCAAACAGGTTGAGACCGTGTTCCTCATGCCCAGCGAAGAATATTCTTATTTATCCTCAACCATTATTAAAGACGTGGCCACCCACGGGGGAGCGCTCACGGAATTTCTGCACCCCGAGGTTGCGCGCCAACTACAGGAACGAATCAGGAGTTTGAAGACATGAAGCTTGCTGCACGAGCGGGGCGAATAGCTCCCTCCCCCACCTTGGCCATGGCCGCAACCGCAAAAGCGATGGCTGCACGCGGAATCGACGTCGTCGACTTCTCGTCTGGAGAACCGGACTTCGATACCCCCGAACCGATCAAAGCCGCCGCAGAAGCTGCCATTCGCGCAGGGTTCACAAAGTACACTCCCTCCTCCGGCATCGATGAATTGCGCCAAGCGATTATCGACAAACTTCAAAGAGAGCAAGGGCTCCGATACGAAAAATCCCAAGTGCTGGTCTCATGCGGCGCCAAACATTCGCTCTACAACCTTGCCGAAGCGCTCCTTGAAGCGGGCGATGAAGTCATCATTCCTGTTCCCTTTTGGGTCTCGTATGCCGACCAAACCCTGCTCAACGATGCCACGCCGGTGTTCTTGCCCACCCGTGAAGAGGACGGATATGCCATTGATACCCGCGAATTGGAACGACTGATCACCTCACGCACCAAGGCGGTTATCGTTAATAGCCCCAGCAATCCAACGGGAGCGACCTACGATCGGGGGACCCTCGAACGACTTGCTGAGCTGGCTCTCCGCCGGGATCTCCTTCTGATTTCAGATGAGATTTATGAAAAAATTCTCTACGACGGAACGACGCACACGAGTATTGCCTCATTAGGACCGGAGGTCGCAGCCCGTACCGTTGTGATCAACGGAGTCTCCAAAGCCTATGCGATGACCGGTTGGAGGATCGGCTATGCGGCCGGCCCCAAAGATCTGTTGACGGCCATGGCGAATATTCAAAGTCAGAGTACGTCAAACCCCTGTTCCATTTCACAAAAAGCTGCCGTCGTGGCCTTGCGTGAAGGGAGTACGTTCACAGAAAAGATGGTGACAGAGTTCGATCGGCGGCGGCGAGTCATGGTCGAGCGCCTGAATGCGATGCCAGGCGTTCGCTGCGGAATGCCTACCGGAGCATTTTATGCGTTCCCCAGTGTGAGTGGACTATTCGGAAAGCGGAGCCCAAACGGAACGATCCTCACTCCGACCGATCTTGCAAACTATTTGTTGCAGGAATTCAAGGTCGCTGTGGTTCCCGGTGAGCCGTTTGGAAGCACCCAGCATATTCGACTGTCGTACGCGACCAGCATGGAGACGATCGTTCGGGGAATGGATCGCCTCGACGCAGCATTCAAACAGCTTAGCTAGCAGAAGAAGGCCGTTATTTGCTTTATTTTGTGTGTTTGGTTTTTTGGTTGGTTGAAGGAAACTAACCAAATAAACTAAATAAACCAGACCAACCAAACAAACCGGATAGACCAGATCAACCAGACAGACCGGGGTAGTAGAAGGAGATGAATCGTGCCCATCTATGAGTACCAGTGTGAAAGTTGCGCAGACAAGTTTGAAGTCAAGCAAAGCATGAAGGATGATGCCCTCACTGCCTGCCCGCAATGTGGGAAGCGCGTACAGCGCCTGATTTCATCGCCCGCCATCATGTTCAAAGGCAGTGGGTGGTATGTGACGGACTACTCCGATAAAATGAAGCCTTCGCCAGGCAGTGAGCTGCCAGTAGCGAAGACTGAGGAAAAGAAAGAGACCGCGCCAAGCACGTCTGACCAGACGACATCCACAGCGCCTGCTACCCCCTCTACTCCAGCGGCTCCCCCCGCGTCTGCGCCAGTGAGCACCCCGGCGAGCACAACCTCAAGCCCAACGACACCCGCACCGTCATCTTCCAGCACCAAGTAGACAGTAGAGTCGAGGCGCGCTAGTGCGTGCCTGTTGTCTTCTTAGCCGGTGCTTTCTTCTTGACTGGGGCCTTCTGCGTGGTTTTTGTGGACGGCTTAACTGTGCTGGCCTTCGGCGGTGCAGTTTTCGCTGACTTGGCTAAACGTCCCTGTGCTGCCGTCAGGCCATTTTGCAAACTGGCAATCATGGTCGACTTGTCTTGATTCGCTTTGGAAAGATCACTCACTTGCGCCTGCAAATCGTCTTTCACCTTCGCAATGGAGGCAAGTTGATTTTGTAACTGAGCCTTTTCCATTGTTGCAGTCTGGAGCTCGGAACGGAGTTGTTCGATTTGTGTTTGGAGTGCTGGAGGCCAGTAATCGCACCCTGACAGCCCAACCGAGACGAGCGATATAGCCGCCAACGCGACAAGGTTCCGCACCATCACTGTTCGAATCATCGGTATTCTCCTTTCAATGTGAACGACACGATCGACTTCATCGACTATCTGCATCGAGAGACAGGCCGTGAGCGGCCA
>JBDSDL010000070.1:0-6417 GCA_039920585.1 Nitrospiraceae bacterium
CATCAGCGCGACGAAAGGGGTTGAAGAAGAGACGTTGCACTTGATGACTCAAGTCATGACCGACGTCCTTCCTCCTGCCATGCACCAGGACCTCATGGTATTGTCCGGTCCAAGTTTCGCAGCAGAAATCAGCGCAGGAAAACCGGCAGTACTCTGTTTAGCCGGGAGCAATGAGGGACTGGTCAAGACAGTTCAGGCCGCGTTGATGACACCGGCCTTTCGGGTATACGCCGACAGCGATGTGTTGGGCGTCCAGCTCGGCGGCGCGCTCAAGAACGTGATGGCGATCGCTGCCGGCGTGGTGGATGGATTGGATCTCGGTCATAATGTGCGGGCGGCATTGATTACGCGAGGATTAGCTGAGATGGTGAGGTTGGGCGTCGCAATGGGCGCTGATTCACGAACGTTCTACGGGCTGTCCGGCGTCGGCGACTTGGTGTTGACTTGCACCGGAGCGTTGAGCCGAAATCATACGGTCGGTGTTCGCTTGGGGAAAGGTGAGCGGCTGGAGGCGATTCTCGCCAGCATGCAGGCGGTAGCGGAAGGTGTGCGGACCGCGAAGGCGGCGTTAGGACTCGCGCGACGTCATCATGTCGACATGCCGATCGTGCAAGAGATCAACGCGGTGTTGTTCGAAGAGAAGTCATGCCGCAAGGCAGTGACCGATCTGATGGAGCGCGACGCAAAGCCGGAGAAAGGGCAGCCATGAATCCTGAGGCGCTTGAACGATTGCTGATCGAGGTGCAAACGGGCTCCCTGCCTGTAGCGGCGGCTATCGAACAGCTCCGCACCTTGCCCTATGAAGATCTTGGATTTGCCTCGGTCGATCACCACCGGTCGCTGCGGCAGGGGTTCCCCGAGGTCATTTTCTGCGAGGGGAAGACGTCGGCTCAGATCCGCGCCATTGCGAAGGCGTTGTTGAAACATCATCGCCCGTTGTTGGCGACGCGCGCGACTCGCCAAGTGGCTGCGCTCATCAAGCGGCTTGACCGTCGAGCGGTCTATCATGACGAGGCGCGCATTGTGTCGATCCGTGACCCTAAGCGGTTGCTACAAGGGCATGTCTTGGTGATTACCGCCGGCACCTCGGATATTCCTGTTGCGGAAGAAGCGAGAGTGACGGCGGAGGTGATGGGGAGTCGGGTTGAGACGCTCTACGATGTGGGCGTAGCCGGCATTCATCGGTTGCTGGAGCGTCAAAGCCGGCTGATGCAAGCCCGTGTGGTCGTGGTGGTGGCAGGGATGGACGGGGTGTTACCGAGCGTGGTCGGCGGGTTGGTTCCCTGTCCGGTCGTGGCCGTGCCGACGAGCCGGGGTTACGGCGCGAGTTTCGGTGGACTCGCTGCGTTGTTGACGATGCTGAACTCTTGCGCGGCGGGGGTCGGCGTGATGAATATCGACAATGGATTCGGAGCGGGCTGTCTGGCGCACCGGATCAACGTCCTGGGAGAGCAAACAGCCGTCAGCTTTCAGCAATCAGTAAAGCCGAAGAACAATAAGAATGTGAAGCTGAGAGCTGAGAGCTGAGAGCTGTCCATTACTTCACTTCTATTGTTCCCCGTTTCGGCCAGGCAACCATCTGCGTCCTGGGGCCCTTCTCGCCGTTCGCCAGTAACTTGGCCCGTACTTCATAATTATAGAGCCCTGCTCCCGACGGGATTTTCTTTTGGTCCAATCCGTCCCACGCCAGGAGGACAGAGACCTGTGGAGGGGCGGCGCCGGTGGTCGGAGCCTGATGCGGCTCAAGAGCGGTACGTGTGGTCAGAAAACGGAGCGAGTTTTTCGAGGGCGATGTAATGAATGAGGAGAACTCCAGCAGGGTTGTGCCGTTCAGCTCCTTAGGCAGCTGAACCAAGGCAGAAAACTGCAATGAGCCGGACGAGAGCGTGTAGGGGTTGGGGGAGACCTTCAGGTCGAGAATCTTGAGTTCCGGTTCGGGGCGTGGGGCTCGGTGAGGCTTCGATTTTGCCAAGACGGCAGGCGGAGCCAAGAACAGCAGTGCGGCGCAGAGCAGCACCGAGGCGATCCGGCCACTCCACGATGCGAGTAACTCTGAGCAGGGCGTAATCAGGGACCGGCAAATTGTCATAGGGGATAGGGGCGTACCAAACTGTCGGTTGTGAAGCGCCCAGCCGGTGGACGACTGCAGTGGGGATAACATAGCGTCGGTAGGCTGTCAATCTTCTGAGCGCGACATGAAGGCTGAAATCTGAAGTCCGAAGGTCGGGGTTCGGAGTTCCGAACACTTCAGCCTACTAGATTTCTGACCTAATTGCCGTTCGTGCGAGGCTTGGGTAAGATGGCGCGGTTTGAATTAAGCAGAGAAAGGACGCACATGGGCGCGCATCTCCATTTCGACTGTTATTCCGGCATCAGCGGTGACATGATCCTCGGCGCGCTCGTGGATGTGGGCGTCTCGTTTTCCGACTTGGTGAGCGGGTTGAAACAACTCAGGCTTTCAGGGTTTACGCTGCGGAAGCGGCGGGTGCATCGAGGGGCGATTCACGCTACGAAAGTGGATGTCGTAATCACTTCGGGATTGCGCAAGCCTCTCTCGCTTCATCGGATCCATGCCATCCTTTCCGCGAGTCGAATTCCCGACAAGATCAAAGAGCAAAGCCGATCGGTGTTCGATCAATTGGCCGAAGCGGAAGGGCATGCCCATCGTGTGGCCAAGGATCACGTCCATTTTCATGAAGTGGGAGTTCTGGATTCGTTTGTCGATATCGTCGGCGGGCTGATCTGCTGTGATCTGTTGGGCGTGACGCGCGTGACGGCTTCCCCCGTCAATGTCGGAACGGGGACGCTGCAATCCGCTCACGGGATCTTGCCGGTGCCTGGCCCGGCGGTCGCCATTTTGGCGAAAGGGATTCCGATCTATAGTGCCGGCCCTTCCCGTGAACTCACCACGCCGACCGGCATGGCGTTGTTGCGCACGCTGACATCGGAGTTCGGCCCCATGCCGGTGATGACGCCGACAGCCATCGGCTATGGAGCGGGCGATGCCGATCCCAACGGCTGGCCGAATGCCTTGCGTGTGCTTCTCGCGCGACCGTCATCCCGAGGAGCGCGCGAACAGGATACCGTGCTGCAGCTTGAAACGAATCTCGACGATGTGAACCCGCAAACATATGTGTATGTGATCGAACAGTTATTCGCGCGCGGGGCGCTCGATGTGACCCTGGCGCCGGTCATCATGAAACGTGGGCGACCCGGCATCGTCCTGACCTGTCTTGCTGTTTCGGCGCAGAGGGACAAGATTCTTGACGTCTTGTTTCAGGAAACGACCACGTTGGGAGTCCGTATAAGTGAAGTGACACGACAGACCCTTCCTCGTCGATTTATGTCGGTGAAGGTGCGCGGTGGAATTGTTCGGATGAAAGTCGCCGATGTAAACGACGCGGAGACTAAAGCGGCTCCGGAATATCTCGATTGCAAGCGGATAGCCGAACGAACCGGCCGTCCCGTAAAAGAGGTGCTCGAAGATGCGGCCTTCGCCTATGCCAAACAGCGGGTCACTAGGCCGACGGCCCGGAGATGACGGTCCTCCTCTATACCCTCCTCTTCCTCGTTTCTGTCGCGGTGACGCTGGGCGCCTGCACGCTCTTCACGAACGCCATCGAGTGGTTGGGCAAGCGATTCAATTTGTCAGAAGGCGCGATCGGCGGCGTGTTGGCCGCTATCGGCACCACATTGCCTGAAACTTCCATCCCAGTCATTGCCATTTTTTTCGGGGACAGCCGTGCCGAAGCGGAGGTGGGGTTGGGCGCGATCCTCGGCGCTCCCTTCATGCTGACCACCCTGGTGATCCCCATCTTGGCCATCTTGCTGGTGGTTTATGCAGGACTAGGGAAGCGGACCGCCGCCTTTCGATTGAACTATCGTGATGTGAGGGGCGATCTCTCCTTCTTTGTGGCGGCCTACAGTGTTGCGCTGGCCTGTGCGTTTGTCTCGTCTCGACCGATGCATATCGTAGCCGCTGTCGGGTTGATAGGCCTCTATCTCTATTACGTCAAGCTGAAGTTCAGTGAGTCTGATGAGGAAGGGACTGAGAGTGGGCTTGAGCCGTTGCTCTTTGCGAGAAAGGCGGCAATCCCGTCGTTTGGACTTATTGGTCTTCAAGGTATCCTTGGTTTGGCTGGTCTTGCGCTCGGAGCACACCTCTTCGTGCTTGCCGCAGAAACGATCGCAGGAGCCTTGTCGATTTCTCCATTAATCCTGGCCCTTCTCGTCGCGCCCCTGGCCACCGAGTTGCCTGAAATGTCGAACAGTTTTCTCTGGCTCTACCGAAGGAAAGATCGTTTAGCGGTAGGGAATGTCACCGGCGCGATCGTCTTTCAGGGTACAATCCCAGTTTCGATCGGGCTTCTGGGTACGGACTGGACTCTGGCGCCGACGGCATTGATCACGATGGTGCTCGCTGTGGCCGCGGCTACTTTCTTATTGGCGCAGGCTGCGTGGGGCGCGCTCTGGCGGCCCTGGTTGCTGAGTGGGAGCGCCATCCGTTATATAGGGTATGTCGTGTACTTGTACTGGGTCTAAGATTAGGATGCTGAAAAAGTTCGCCAGCAGTGGGGGGATGGCCCGGTGAGTCCCCTGTGCTCGCGGAACGCGCACGATAGGAATGTGCTCGTTCGACGCGCGCAGTGGGGAACTCATCCGAACCATCCTTGCAACATATACGAGCAAGCTTGGTAGGATCATCTTTGGTCGCTCGCTGCGGCCGCGCTGAACGGCATTTTTGAGCATCCTGCTCGATCAGTGATTGGCGAAGGGTATGAATGTTAGGAAAAACATGACGAGATCGAAAGACAAACCGCTTCTTGGAATTACCATGGGAGATCCGGCGGGGATCGGCCCGGAGGTGATTGCGAAGGCCCTGATAAGACCAACATTGCGGCGCATGTGTCGTCCAATTGTCATCGGCTCGTTTCAAGTTATGCAGCAGACGGTCAAGAGCCTGAGACTCAAGATGAATGTGGTTCGCGTGGAGGGTCACGATCCTAAGCCGCCGCGCTTGAGTGACGTGGCTGTGCTGGACCCGCTCGATCATCCTCTTGGGCGGTTCCAGCGTGGAGTCGCGGCATCTGAGACTGGAGCGGCGTCCGTGCTGTTCATCAAGAAAGCCGTGGAGCTTGCGCAACTGGGCTGTATTGATGGCATCGTCACTGCGCCGATCAACAAGGAAGCGATCAATATGGCCGGCTGTCATTTTCCTGGCCATACGGAACTGCTGGCAGACCTGACCAAGACACAAGAGTCCGGCATGATGATCATCGGCGGGCCACTCCGAATCATGTTTGTGACAACCCACGTCGCGATCAAAGATTTGCCGGCACTTCTCACCCAGGCCAAGATTGAAAAAGCCATTAGACTAGCCCATCTGGCGTTGAAGGATCTCTTCGGAATTAAGAAGCCGAGAGTCGGTGTCGCCGCGTTCAACCCTCATGCCGGAGAACATGGACTGTTTGGGGATGAAGAGGCGCGGGTCATTCTCCCGGCAGCTCGCGCGGCGCAGGCCCAGGGTATTCGTGCCAGCGATCCCTTGCCGGCCGATACGCTGTTTGGCAAGGCGGCGAGGGGCGAGTACGACGGTGTGGTGGCCCTGTACCACGACCAGGGGCTCATTCCCTTAAAGCTTGTCGCGTTCGGCACCTGTGTGAACTTGACGGTGGGGCTGCCAATTATTCGCACCTCGGTCGATCACGGAACCGCATTCGATATTGTGGGGAAGGGCATTGCAGACCCTGGCAGTCTGATTGAGGCGATCACGCTGGCTGCCCAGTTAACCAAAAGACGTTGGTGAAAGGTTTGTTTGGTTTGTCTTGTTTGTTTGGTTGACGGAAACTTCAACGAGACGAACCAAATAGACCATCCCAAGAGGAGCCTATCGATGACTAACCAATCGGGCGCGGCGCATGACATGCTTCAGAAGCAGTTGAAGGAACTCGACCAGATTTTTCAAGAGACCATGGAGACGCTCAATACCGTTGCCGGAGCCGAACGAATGGCCAAGTGGAAGGCCAGAACGAGTGCGCTCATCACCGAATCCCTGGGCCAGAAGGAAGGGCAGAAGTTTGCCGCCCTGCAGCCGGGGCCTTCTTTTACCAATGATCTCGTGGAGGAGTTTACCGACCTCACCGACTATTTCAGAGTCCCGTTGGCAGATCTGGCGAAACGACTGGCGCAAGCAGGGCCGCCTCCTTCCAGCGGGAATTGACTTGTGTCCACCCTCGACCTCCCTCCGCCGAACAAACGGCTCGGCCAAAATTTCCTGATCGATCCCAACATCGTGCGCAAAATCGTCGCGTTGGCAGAACTGCGACCCGGTGACCATGTATTGGAAATCGGCCCAGGACGCGGCATTCTGACCGAGGCCCTGAGCCGCGCAGCCGGTCATGTGACGGCGGTCGAAGT
>JBDSDL010000071.1:0-4089 GCA_039920585.1 Nitrospiraceae bacterium
GGCCTTACTCTCGGTCAGTCTGACCTTCTACGAATTCGCCCTGGTCGCCGACCGGAACGATGATGCGATCTACAGCCCCGTCGAACTTCAAGACTTGCTCCGCTCCCTCGCTCTCTCGTACCATGACGGGGAGCCGACCCTGAAGCAGGTCACAGCACTCACAGAGCGGTTCGACAGCTGGTACCGAAGCCGCAACATGGATGCCTTGATGCAGGCATGAGCGATTTGTATGAACGAGGCTACCGCGTGACCCCTTCCGATCGCGTCGAGCTGGATCGGGTGATGGGATGACACCACACGCGAGATCCTGGCCCGATCGAGCCCGTTTCTTCATCGGATATTGCCTGAGCGAACCCCTCTACCGATTCTTTAGTCTCGTCCCCCACTTGGAGGTCGGACTCTCCACATATGAGATTTCACGACTCACCTATACACACAGCATCTTGGCCGGCCGGCGGGCCGTGCATCTGAGCGATCTGCACCTCGACCGTTATCAGCCACGGCATGATCTCATCGTCGCCACCATCGGCAAGCTCCGGCCCGACTGGATCTTTGTCACCGGCGATCTGCTCAACGTGCCGGAGGGACTGCCGCATGTGTTTCGATTTCTCGCCGGCTTGCGCGAGATTGCGCCAGTCTTCGTCACCTTGGGCAACCACGACCACTACAGCGGCGTGCCGATCGATCGGTACTGCGAACTCGCCGATCGCCACAAAATCACCCTTTTGATCAATCAGGCCACCCTTATCTCCACCGGCAGTGGCGAACTCGCCATTGTCGGCGTCGATGATCCCTCCCTGCATCGGGCCGACCTAAGCTGTCTGCCGCCGAGCGCACAGAACCGCTTCACTCTCCTGCTAGCCCATGCACCGAACATCCTCGATCAGATGGAGGACCATCATTCCGTCGATCTGATTCTCTGCGGGCACAGCCATGGAGGCCAATGGCGCATACCAGGCATACCGACATTCTGGCTCCCGCCCGGGTGCAACGGCCGGATCGAGGGGCATCACGGAGAGCCTGGCCGCCGGCTCTATGTCAATCGTGGGCTCGGATGGTCATTTCTTCCCCTGCGATGGAACTGCACACCGGAAATCGCCTGCATTGAATGGGTCAACGAAGAAACTTAACCTGCATGACTCATGATTGCTTGATCCGCTCCAGCGCCTCCTTCGATCGGCTCCTGACGGTTTGATCCCAATCCTTCTCCATGGCAATCGTCAGTTTTTCTCTCGCCTCACTGGCGCGCAACCGGCCCAATCCCAACGCCGCACTCGAACGTACATAGGCATGTTCATCTTCCAGCGCCTTCAGCAGCAAGGGAACGACTGTCGCATCGTTCAAGACGCCAAGGTGACTAGCCGCCATCCCTCGAATCCGGTGCTGCTTGTCACCGAGCGCCCTCTCCAACGTCGTCGCGAAGAGGTCTCGTAACGCAGGCGTCACGGATTCCAAGCCTTTGGCGCGGTACCCATTCACTTCAATCAGCGCAAAGGCGATCTCCAACTTCTTCTCTTGTACCGTGGCCCGTTCGAACGCGGCTAATAACTTCGCACGTTCACGCCGTTGTGCCCGGCGGCGGTTGAACGCCCGGACCAACATAAACAGCCCCGCCGCGATCACCAGACCAGCGAACGCCACGGGAATGGCTTGATCGATCACATACTCCTGCCTATCGAGCGACAACCGCTTCCACACCCAGACGCCGGTAATGACGAGGCCGACGAGGACTGCAATGGCGACCAGATTGGTCTTGCCAGATTCAGAATGAATGCTCATGGGGATAGCATCTTAGCAGGATCCTGAAAAAGTCTGCCAGCGGCAAAGACCGTTATTGGGTTTGTTTGGTTCGTCTCGTTTGTTTGGTTGAAAAAGACCAACCAGATGAACCAAACAAACCAGATGAACCAGATCAACTCATCTCGCTAGTCGCGTAACGCCTCAAGCCCGCGCAAATGAAACCATTTCGGCCTTCCGTCCGTTGATTTCGTCCAATGAAAACGGTATCTCTGTGCGGCCATTGTCGATAGGTTCTGCATAACGAGGAGAGGGCATGAACATACCGGTACCAGCTGAACGAATTGAGCAGACCATCCGTATCATCCGTGGCCATCGAGTCATGCTGGATACGGATTTGGCCAAGCTCTACGGGGTTGCGACAAAAGTACTCAACCAAGCGGTCAAGAGAAACAGAACCCGTTTCCCTATGGATTTCATGTTCCAACTGACAGCTGAAGAGGCCACATCTTTAAGGTCACACATTGTGACCTTGAAGCCAAGCCGTGGACAGCACCGCAAATATCGCCCTTACGTCTTTACCGAGCAAGGCGTGGCCATGCTCTCAAGCGTCTTACATAGCGAACGTGCCGTACAAGTGAACATCGCCATCATGCGGGCATTTGTTCGCCTCCGGGAGATGATCGGCTCGAACAAAGCTCTTGCCCGACGCCTCAACGAACTGGAGAAAAGGTACGATAGCCAATTTCGTGTCGTCTTCGAAGCCATTCGTGAACTCATGGTAGAGCCAGCGCCTAAATCACGTCGCATCGGATTCAAGACCTGAGGGGAGCCCCTCAGATCTGCTCTTTCTTGAAGTTCCAACTTGTAACATCAAGTTGGGGAGGAATACGGAAGTTGCTGAGGGCCTTTACTGAGCAGGGAATTGTTATGTATCCAGCGTCCTTCGAAGCACACATGCGACGGGGATGATTCAGAGTTGACACTATGTCAGATATGACATACTATCTTCTTCCGAAACGCGTTGGTGTGTGAGGAGATCCAGAGAAGACAAACCTCTGGTCTGGCTCCGAGGCGAGGTCAAGACGCCGCCGTTTTCTCAAGCAGCCCGTCTTGAGGCGGGATATCTGCTCAGATTGTTGCAGCAGGGAGACTTGCTCGGGTTTCCGCACTCACGGCCTATGCCGAATGTTGGACCCCGGTGTCATGAGTTGCGGGTGAATGATGAGACCGGCACTTTCCGTATCATGTGCCGGGTTGATACTGATGTCGTCGTCATTCTGGATGTGTTTATGAAGAAGACGCAGCAGACACCTCAATCGGTCATAGCAGCCTGCAAGCGTCGACTTCGCGAGTATGAGCGGTTGTGTGAGGCAGAGGAGTAACCATGAGAAAAAGTAAACGCGCAAAACTGGAAGCCGCAGGATGGGCCGTCGGGTCGGTGAAAGAGTTTCTCGGACTCTCGGAAGCCGATGCCGTCCTGATCGAAATGAAACTGGCGCTCAGCCGCAGTCTACGCGATCGTCGGCAGCGGCGCGGCCTGTCTCAGATGGAACTCGCCAAGCGCCTTCAGTCCAGCCAATCCCGAGTGGCTAAAATGGAGGCGGGCGATCCGTCAGTGTCGATGGATCTCTTAGTCAGCTCGCTCCTCCTCCTCGGGGCAAGCTCGGCCGATCTCGCCAAAGCTATTCGAGGAGGGGAGAAAAGAAAAAGTCGCCACGCCGCCTAGGGCTCACGCTCATCTGTCGTGTTCATCTGGTTCATTTGGTTTCTTTGGTTCGACTGGTGGGTTTGCTATCCGGCCAACAAGACAGACCAAACAAACGAGATAGACCAGACCAACCAGCCCCGCGTCGCGCTCTTCCCGCCCTCTGCCCCACAGACCAAACAGACCAGTCCCATCCCGTCGACGTGTCCCTCGATACCCCCTTACCCCCTATCGTTCTTCCCCCTTCGGCTGCGTGCTTTCTCGCGGGGAAAGGGGTACTCTTCGAAGGCAATAGTTGAGTGGGCGCCTAACCTGTCTGAGGTAGTCACGGACAGAACAATCAGGGAAGTCTGTGATCTTTGGATAAATGTATGATCGCAAAACTGGACCCCGGACTATTCGACCACCTATTTGTTTCTGGCAGCCTAATCACTCTATGAAGTTCTATGTCGGTGTGACAGACAACAAGTGGTTTGAGTTTCTTGCCAGGCGCAAACCAGATGAGGTTAACTTCTGGCGGCCTGGTGGGTCTGGATCATTCCAGGCAATCCCGCCTGGTGCCCCGTTTCTGTTCAAGCTACATAGCCCGGATAATTTCATAGCTGGAGGAGGCTTCTTCGTCAAACACTCCAACCTCCATTTGT
>JBDSDL010000072.1:0-6071 GCA_039920585.1 Nitrospiraceae bacterium
GGGGGACAATGTGAGTGTGACGGGGGAGTTGATCAGCCCGATCGCGATGGATCAGGGGCTGCGGTTCGCGGTGCGCGAGGGCGGCAAGACCGTCGGCTCCGGCGTCGTCACCGAAATTCTGGCGTAATGATTGGCCGATGAACAGAGGAAGAAATGGTTAAGGTTGAACAAAGAATCAGGATTCGATTACGCGGGTTTGATTACCGTGTGTTAGACCACTCGGTTGCGGAAATCGTTGAAACCGTCCGCCGGAGCGGCGCGAAAATTGTGGGGCCGATCCCACTTCCTACGCGAATCGAGAAGTTTACGGTGCAGAGTGCGACGCATGCAGATAAGAAAGCTCGCGAACAGTTCGAAATCAGGACACACAAGCGTTTGATGGACATCATGGACGCGACGCCTGAAACCATGGATTCCCTGATGAAGTTGAATTTAGCCGCTGGAGTGGATGTCGAGATTAAGCTCTGAGGGCGGAGACTGACAAGGAACGTGACGTATGACGAACGGGTTATTGGGTAAAAAACTGGGGATGACCCAGATATTTGACGAGACGCGGTTTACGCCAGTGACCGTCATTGAGGCAGGTCCTTGCCGCGTGGTCACGATCAAGACGAAAGAGCGAGATGGGTATGAATCCGTCCAGTTGTCTTTTGGTGAAGTGAAAGAACGCAAGTTGTCCAAGGCCGAGCTGGGCCATCTGAAGAAGACGGAGGCTCCAGCCACCCGTGTGCTCAGAGAGTTTCAAAAGGTCGGCGAGGTGACCGTAGGACAATCCATTAAGGTTGATATATTCAAAAAGGGTGACTGGGTGGATGTCATCGGTATTTCGAAGGGAAAGGGGTTTCAGGGAGTAGTGAAGCGGCATCATTATGCCGGCGGTCCTGAATCTCACGGGTCGATGTTCCACCGGCATCCTGGTTCGATGGGCGCTAGTTCCTATCCTTCTCGTGTCTGGAAAGGGAAGACGTTGCCTGGGCACATGGGGGCTAAGCGGATTACGGCGCAGCGATTGAAAGTTATTGAATCCAGGCCAGAAGAAAATCTACTGTTCGTTCGTGGCGCAATTCCTGGTGCAGCCAATGGATTGATCATGGTGAGAAAGTCGAAGAAGGGGTAGGCATGCCCACGGTTGATGTTGTTGATTTGAAAAAGCAGAAAGTCGGGTCTGTTGATCTTCCCGATGAAGTGTTCGGCTGTAAGCCCCACTCGGCCTTAGTTCATGAGGCAGTGGTGATGCAGCGTGCCTGTGAGCGTCAGGGGACGGCATCGACATTGCGGCGAGGAGAAGTGGCTGGGTCCGGGAAGAAGCCATGGAAGCAAAAGCATACAGGGCGGGCCAGGGCAGGGTCGATCCGTTCCCCTGTATGGCGTCATGGTGGATCGGTCTTTGGGCCGAAGCCACGCGATTACTCTTATAGCATGCCGAAAAAGAAGTACCGTGCAGCGCTTCAAAGCGCACTGTCGTCCAAGTTAGCCGATGGTCAACTGGTGATCGTGTCGAATCTATCGTTGGACCAGCCCAAGACGAAACTATTGGCTCAAGCGCTGACCAATTTGGGTGCCGAGGCCTATGCCTTGATTGTGGCGGGTGCCGGGCATGCCGGTTTGGCTCAAGCGGCAGGCAACCTTCCTAATGTCTGTGTCGTAGGGCCCGAAGGGTTGAATGTTTACGATATTGTTCGCGCTGACGTGATTCTGATTCTTGAGCGCGAGTTGCCGCGGGTGAAGGAGGTCTGGGCATGAAGGCAGATCTCCATAGTATTCTGCTCCAGCCGTTGCTGACTGAAAAGATCACGGCGATGCGTGAAAGCAACAATACGGTGGGTTTTCTCGTTCACCCGGATGCGAATCGTGTCCAGATTAAGCAAGCGGTCGAAACGTTGTTGAAGGTGAAGGTCGAGCGGGTGAACGTGATGAATGTTCGTGGGAAGGTGAAGCGCTTGGGGCGTTTCTCTGGTAAACGGTCAGATTGGAAAAAGGCCTTCGTCAAGCTCAAGGAAGGCGAGAAGTTGGAACTCTACGAAAGCGCATAGCAGGATATGGCACCGGGCTGATCTCGGTGTGCTGGAAGGACGAATGTAACATGGGAATCAGAGTGTACAAGCCGAGGACACCGGGGCGTCGCGGGATGACTGCGGTGACGACCGAAGAGCTGTCGAAGAAGAGGCCTGAGAAATCGCTCACGTCATTCCGCCGCAGTACCGGCGCCAGAAACAACGATGGGCGGACGACTGTACGTTTCCGTGGTGGTGGGCATAAACGGCTCTATCGAAAAATTGACTTCCGTCGCGACAAGACCGGAATTCCAGGGACTATTGCCGCACTTGAATACGATCCTAATCGGTCGGCTCGGATTGCCTTGGTGCACTATAAGGACGGCGAGAAGCGCTATATTTTGGCTCCGGTTGGCTTAGAGGTCGGGAATGTGGTGCAGTCCGGTGTTGGTTCAGAGGTTCGTATTGGGAATGCGTTGCCCCTGTCCAGTATGCCGTTGGGGACGACTATTCATAATGTGGAGTTGAAGCCTGGGAAGGGCGGACAGCTGATCCGTAGTGCGGGAGGCGCCGCGCAGGTGATGGGGCGTGATGGTGAATATGTGCAGGTGCGACTCAGGTCCGGTGAAATGAGGAGAATTCTTTCAACCTGCATGGCAACCGTCGGACAGGTTGGGAATACGGATCACGAGAATATTAATGTTGGGAAGGCCGGTCGGGTGCGATGGATGGGCCGGCGTCCGAATGTACGCGGTGTCGTGATGAATCCAGTCGATCACCCGCATGGTGGCGGTGAAGGAAAGTCCGGACAGGGCAATCCCCATCCAGTTTCCCCATGGGGTCTTCCGACTAAGGGTTATAAGACCCGGAACAATAAGGCGACGGACAAGTTTATTATTTCCCGCCGCAAGTAGGAGTACGCGATGCCGAGGTCAGTCAGTAAGGGCGCATTCGTTGACGACCATCTGCTCCAGAAAGTGGAGCGGATGAATCAAAATAAGGATCGAAAGATCATTAAGACCTGGTCGCGGAGGTCCACGGTCATTCCAGATATGATCGGACATACGTTCGCGGTTCATAACGGAAAGAAATTCATTCCTGTCTTCGTAACGGAAAACATGGTTGGGCACAAGCTGGGAGAGTTTGCTCCGACCAGGTTCTTTAAGGGGCATGGGCATGCCAGGACAGAAAAGTCGGTCGCCCTTAAGTAGAGAATAGGTTATGGTCTCGGCACACTCGATTGGATAGGACGGTTATGGCTGAAGCACAAGCAGTTCTACGGTTCGTACGGGTTTCTCCGAGGAAGGCCCGCCCAGTGGTCGATTTGATTCGTGGGCAGCAAGTTCCCATGGCCTTGGCCATGCTCAAGAATTTGCCACGCCAGGCATCAAAGGTGGTTGAAAAGATTTTGCGGTCCGCCGTGGCCAATGCGGAGCAAAAAGAGATGGGCGATAGTGAATCGATGGTGGTGTCGAAGGCATTTGTCGATTGTGGGCCGACGTTGAAACGCTTTCGATCCCGGTCGCAGGGGCGTGCGAATGCGATTCAAAAACGTATGAGTCACATTACTGTCGTCGTGTCGGTTCCAAGCGTGAAGGAAAAGAAATAGATAGAGACAGTTGGTGAAATGGATTCATTTCTTGTTTGAGTGAGGCGAAAGAAGTTATGGGGCATAAGACACATCCGATCGGGTACCGGTTAGGATACAACGTTACGTGGTCCTCTCGGTGGTATGCCAGCAAGGATTACGCGAAGCTGCTCCATCAGGATATCAGGATTCGCAAGATGGTTAAGCAGCGTCTCTTTCATGCTGGCGTGGCCAAGGTGGAAATCGAGCGATCGGGAGACCAAACGCGTGTGATTATTCACACCGCGCGCCCCGGTATCATCATCGGGCGTAAGGGGGCTGAGGTCGACAAGCTCAAGGCTGAGTTGGAGAAGAGCTATTCCGGCCAGGTCTACATTACGGTGAAGGAAATCAAGAAGCCGGAACTGGATGCTCAGTTGGTATGTGAAAACGTTGCCACCCAGTTGGAAAAGCGAGTGGCATTCCGTCGGGCCATGAAGCGAAGTGTGCAGTCCGCGCTTCGTCTTGGAGCCCAGGGTATCAAGATTATGGTGGGGGGCCGTCTTGGCGGGGCGGAAATCGCGCGTTCAGAATGGTACCGCGAGGGCCGTGTGCCTCTCCATACGCTCCGGGCGGACATCGATTATGGGTTTGCCGAAGCCCACACGACAATGGGGCAGATCGGGATCAAGACCTGGATCTATAAAGGGGAAGTGCTTCCGTTGCAGCCTCTCAATAAAGAATCGGCATTTGACCGCAGGCTTGGGTAATTCAAGAGGATATTGTGTTAGCACCAAAGAAAGTTAAGTTCCGTAAAATGATGAAGGGGCGCATGACTGGCAAGGCCTATCGAGGCAGTCAGATTACCCTCGGAGAGTTTGGGCTCAAGGCGCTTGAGCCTGGCTGGATTACCAGCCGGCAAATTGAGGCGGCGCGCATCGCGATCACTCGGTGTGTGAAGCGCGGTGGCCAGGTATGGACGAGAATTTTTCCCGATAAGCCGATTACCAAAAAGCCGGCTGAAACTCGAATGGGTAAGGGGAAGGGCAATCCGGAGTACTGGGTCGCCGTTGTCAAGCCTGGCCGCATTCTTTATGAGATGGATGGCGTGACGCCGGATGTCGCCAAAGAGGCATTCCGCTTGGCCTCGCATAAATTACCCATTGCCACGAAGTGTGTCATTCGCGGCGAGTTTTAGCATTGGTCGAACTGGATTTAATGGTATTGGGAGCGTATGTATGGATCTGAAGGAACTACGGCAACTCACGGAGCCTGAGCTGGCGGAGAAAGCGAAGCAGTTCACGCAGGAACTCTTCAATCTTCGTTTTCAGATGGGAACTGGACGGTTGGAAAACCCTATGCAATTGCGAAAAACGAAGCGCACCATTGCCAGGGTGAAAACAATTCAGCGCGAGCTCGCGCAGGCCGATCCAATCTCTACCGCGGCGAAAGGGACTTGAGGATGGGAGAGTCAGCAAATAAACGGCGTGAATGGGTTGGGCGTGTGGTCAGCAATAAGATGAATAAGACCGTGGTCGTCGAGATCGAGCGTTCGGTTATTCACCCACTCTATCGGAAGGTGCTTCGACGGGTCACAAAATTCAAGGCCCATGATGAGGACAACGCCTGCAAGATTGGCGACCGTGTGCGCATGGTCGAGACAAGGCCAATTAGTAAAGATAAGCACATGCGGGTTATCGAGGTTGTGGAAAAGGGACGGGGCGAGTAGACCGAGATCGTGCGAAGGGTAGAGGGAACACCGGGATTATGATTCAAAGCTATACATACATGGATGTGGCCGATAACTCCGGTGCCAAACAGGCCATGTGCTTTCATGTGCTTGGGGGGACCAGGCGTCGGTACGCCTCTCTCGGAGACATTGTCGTTGTGGCTGTCAAAGAGGCCATCCCGGCAGCAACGGTCAAGAAGGGCGATGTGAGCCGAGCCGTAGTCGTGAGGACGACCAAGGAAGTGCGCCGGGATGATGGTTCCTATATCAAGTTCGATCGAAACGCCTGCGTGCTGATCAATAAGGACGGTGATCCGGTTGGAACTCGTATCTTTGGACCGATCGCGCGCGAGCTACGGTGGAAGAAGTTCATGAAGATTATTTCCCTAGCTCCGGAAGTGCTGTAGCGAGGGTGGGGACGGTGGGATGAATAAGCAGGGATTGCAGAAGAATCGAATTCGTAAGGGCGATGTGGTGGTTGTGATCGCCGGGCGCGACCGTGGCAAGTCCGGGAAAGTGCTCTCGGTCGATCCTGGAGCGGGCAAGGTTGTGGTCGAAAAATTGAACATGATCAAGCGCCACACCAAGCCAAATCAGAAAGTCAAACAAGGCGGCATTCTTGAGCGTGAAGCGCCGTTTGCAGTCTCAAATGTTATGTATCTGTGTCCTGTGACGCAGAAGCCGACCCGGCTTGGAGTGCGTACGCTCGATGATGGCCGGCGAGTCCGGTTCAGCAAAAAATCGAACGACTCAGTCGAGTAGGAGTGAGGACGCCAGATGG
>JBDSDL010000073.1:0-11427 GCA_039920585.1 Nitrospiraceae bacterium
CGCCGGTGGGGACGTTTGAAGAGGGCAAGAGTCCCTATGGCATCTATGACATGGCTGGGAATGTCTGGGAGTGGGTCAGCGATTGGTATGACCAGGAATATTACCAGCTCAGCCCGCCACAGAACCCGTCAGGACCGCGAAGGGGTGAGTACAAAGTGGTCCGTGGCGGCTCCTGGGGCAGCAACGGTATCACTGACCTGCGCTCCTCGGATCGGGAGAACCATTTGCCTTCATTCCGGGGCTTCGGCACCGGGTTCCGCTGCGCGAAGACTCCGTAGGGAGACCAGACTGCCTTCACGGTGCGTGTCGACCGTTGTAGCAAAGAAGCAATCAGCTCTCAGCCATCAGCTTTGAATGGTTAATTCCGAATCTGTGCTGAAAGCTAACAGCTGAGTGCTGACAGCTTCTTTTTCACCGCTGCGAATACCACCGATAGCCTTTGTTCTCCGAGAAGCTGGCTTTCGGAGCCCCACCGGGTTTTTCGAGTAACAAGACTTTGAAGTCGAGAAGGCCGAACCAGGCAGGGTCTGCCACGTCGTGATAGTGGCAGCCGTGGAGTTTGGGGAGCATGTCGCCCAGGGCCTGCTGTAATTCCTTCTCCGTGTAGGCGCGCACGATGAACGGCTTGCTTAGGGTCTGGCAGAACCGCTGAATGGTATAGGCTGCGCCGGTGCAGAGCACTTTGCTGTCCGGTTTAATGGCGAGGAACTGAGGTAGCGGGAGATAACGTTCTTGAAAGCCCAGCCAGCGCACGGCTTGGCGTAGGTGGCTGTATTGGACTTCATACTCTGTGTGGCCTGGCAGTTTGACCGGCGCCGGCCAGCCTTCTTCGATCCCAAATTCAGTGAGAAAGGCTCTTCCGCCCGGCTTCAACACTCGCCATAGTTCTGCCACGAATCGAAAGGGGCCGAGGTTGAAGATTACGTCTTCGGGCAGGTCCGTGCCCAGCGGCAGCCGCACGCGCCTGATCCAATCCAACGCTTCCTGATGCTGCGGACTGTCGCCTGTTCCATCGAGGAGTTCTTTTTTGGTCAACTTGACCGGCGTCATATCGGCCATGTTCTCGTTGTCGATGACGAGGTCGACGGAGTTGTTTTGAAAAGGCAGCCATTCGCCGTTGGCGCGGGTGCCGATGCCGCTCCAGCCTCCAGTCTTGGCGCGGCTCACTTGCAGGTTGAGGAAGGGTTGTGTGATATCGAGGGAAATGTACCGGATAGGTTGCTTCTCAAAGGGCAAGAGTTCCTTGCCTAACTCACGGGCGAGGTACCCAAGCCCGCCACCCACTTCGACGATGACGCGGGGTTTGGGCGTGAACCAGCCCAGCTTCCGCAATTGCCGCATGAGCAGCTGGCCATAGGTCAGGCCGTTGAGCACGTCGTTTGGCTCTCGGAAGAGATGCGAGACGGTGGTTTCGATCAGGTCGAAGTGGCCGTCGTCTTCCCCGCTGTCAGTCAATTCGTGGTGATGAAAGTCTTCAAGATGCTCTTCTCCCTCGAATCCATCCTGTCCCGACCAGCCTTCCCTGACTTGCTGGAGGAGCAGATCCCACTTGGCCTTGTGGCGATGGCCGCCGGGAGGCGCTATGCCGTAGTAACAGAGGGAGTAGGTGGGCAGGGACCAATGTTCCAAATGCCATTGTCCTGGCTGTCCGTCCGGTCCGCAGATCTGTGTCCCGTATTTCTCCACCAGCGTTCCAACTGTCGTGTGGCCGTTCATCGCCTGTAACATCTCCAGGCCGGTGCGATTCAGGCGCACGATCGGCAGGTTGTCATCGAGGGGGGCGAACCACCATTCGTCTTGGTTGTGCTGGTAGACGACAAGATCGGGGATGTGCCAGGTCAGCAGGCTGAGCGTTTCCCCGGTGAGAGTGAGCGGTGCGTGAACGGCGACAGCTGGCTTCATAATCGGCGAACCTCTTTACGCGCCGCAGCCTACACGGAGGGCTGGGATTCTCGCAAGGCCTTAACCCGCATTACTCATGAGCGCTTCTGCTGCAATCGCCGATCCGCTGCTGCGACGAGCCTTCGGCCACGGGCTCGCCCCTTGGACCCTCACCGAGTCTCGAAATTCAAAATCACAGAGGGGCTTTTCCGTTCGCCAAGACTCATTACAAGGGCGAACGGCCCACACGAAGTGCGGTTTGTACCTCATCGGGTCCTCACGGCTCCGCGCGCCGGTCTCGCGACGCGGCTCAGCGATTTCGCGACGAACCGCCATGAATAATGTGGGTTAAGTGACGTGAAGCAGTATTGTGGTCTGTCTCGTTGTCGCTCGGTCTCTCTCGTCTGTCTGGTGCCAGGCAAGATAGACGAACGGCGAGTTTTATAACTGGGAGGGGAACGTAGCCACATCGGTTACGGTAATGATTCCGTGCATGATGGGATGGATACGGCAGAGATAGGGGTAGCGACCGGGAGCCAACCCTGGAAGTGTAAAGATGCCGCTTGACCGGACGATTCCGGAATCGAATGCGCAGTCGTTCCCATCTTCTAAACAGTCCACGTGGGTGATCGTGTGTTCGGTGGCTGTGGGGTTATCCCATCTGATGGGGGCTCCGCTGGATACGGTGGCTGATTTCGGAACGAAATAGGGTGACCCGCTATCGATGATAATGGTGGTGTGCGTCGGCGTGGCGGTGGTCGGCCAGGCGGTGAAGAGTCCCAGCGACAAGACGGCGATGATGATCCGTATTTTCATAGTCGTTCCTGTACGGTGATTGTACTTTACCATGCGGGCCAGGGGGAGAAGTAGTGCCAATCTGGCAAGATTCTTGGCCTACCCCTTGACCTCGTGGCTTGTTTGTAGGATTCTCCCATCCGTTGGAAGTCAACCCAGGGAGTCGATGTGGCAGCCCCACGATTACCTTACTCGTTGCCCTTCCAGTTTCTGGTCGTTGTTGCGCTCGCGGTGATGGACAAGGCTGAGGCTGGTGGGTGAGAAGAGAGTATTTCTTGTCATTCTGTGAGAAGTTGTTGAAGTGTGTATTGCAAGATCTAAAAAGTTATGCTAGATGGAGACCACGTCAGACATCCAAAGGATGAGGGAGGAGAATATCGATGGCGAAGAACAAGAAAAAGTCGGCAAAGAAGACACCTGTGAAGGCCAAAGCGAAGGCTAAAGCCAAAGCAAGGCCTGCAGTGAAGAAAATAGCCAAGAAGACTGCCAAGAAAGTAGCCAAGAAGCCGGCTAGAAAGAAAACGGTCAAGAAAGTGACCAAGAAGTCTGCCAAGAAGACTACGGTGGCAGCACCCAAGGCGGCTCAAAAGAAACCGGCGGCTCCGGCTCTCGACAAGAAACCCGTGAAGTCGTTCGCGGATGAGGAGCCGAAGAGATCCTTGTCATCTCAGCCGATGGGGTCTCAGGCGCTGAAAGATCCCGATCTTGACGAGGAGCTGGGCGAGGACGATGTGGACATCGGTGTTGAGGGCGACGAAGATGTGGAAGAGGAACTCACGCTGGATGGGGAAGATGAAGACGTCGATCTTCCTGAAAAACCAGAAGGCCTGCTAGATGACGCAGACGATTACCACACGCACTGACAGTCGCATGGAATGCCTATTCTGGACGGCTCGGCCGAGTCGTCCTGATGGATCGCGGTGAGTGTTTCCTGGTAACATGGCGTCCGTTCCACTTGTGTATGATCCTCCTGCCGAATACCCCGCGACGAATTTCTCATGAATCATTTTTTGTTCGTGGCCGGAGCTTTGCGCGAGCGTACCTCGGAGGAAAGCGCTGAGCTGCAACTTGGACACGGTCTTTGGGGACTCTGCACCGGGCTGATCAGGACGAATCTGCAAGCCTATCTCGATACGGAGTCCCGCGGCCTTGTGTATGTGCTGAAGGCTGGGCTTTGTGCCGAGTTTCAGATCGTGCCGCCTGTGTTGGACTTCTCCGCGTTGGATGCATTCCTCAGCGACGAACTAAGAACTGAGGCGAGATTTGGCTTTGTACGAATCGACAGGGTGCGCCGGGTGGCCTGCTCGTCTGCTGTGAGCCAGGCATTGTTACTCAACGTGTTGCAGATTACCGATCCGGCCGAACTTACTCGACGATTGAGGTTGGGCATGCATCGATTGATGCAAGCAGAGTATGACGCGATCCTGCAGGGTGCCACAGGAGACGGGAAGTAACAGGATGCTCAAAAAGGCCGGACTTCTCACTCGCCCAACCCTGGCGCGCCGAGACGCACCTTTTCCCAAGCAGGCCGCAGCGAGTGAAGGACCGAGGCGTACCCTTTGGGGCGCACGGTGCGACGAATAAAGAGCACCACGTTTGTGCGCGCCGCCGAGTTAGTGAGGCGGCCGGGTCCCCGTTGAGGTTCTGAACGATGCGAGAACGAAACTGACGGACTTTTTCAGCACCCTGCTAGATTCGTTGGCCTGTCATGAGCACATACGCCTCATCGATCGTATCGACTTCCTTCACCGTCATATTGAGCTGAAAACCCAATTCGATTAGGTTCCACCGTGGGTCATGCATCTGCCCGCGTGGAACCAACACCGTGCGATAGCCTTCTCGTGCGGCAGCTCGAATCTTATCCGGGATGCTGCCCACTGGGCCGATCTGCCCGCCTGGTTCAATGGTTCCGGTCAGGGCAATACCTCGCTGAATGTGCTCTCCCTTGAACATGGCGATGAATCCCACGGCCATTGCTGCGCCGGCGCTTGGCCCGTCGCTGCCCGTGGGTCGATAGGCCACTCCTTGTACAGAGACGGTTCCGCTATGCTGGACCGAGGGTGTGCGTTCGACTGCATAGGCAAAAGCTTTGGCCATGGACCCCACATTGTCGTCACCTAGTCGAACGCCAGCGCGGAGCAATTGTAGTTGAACGGGATTCGGTTCCGCTTTCTTGTCCCACCACATCATCAGGATTTCGAACACGCCAAGATTATTTTGGTGAATGGCCGCCAGGACCGGAAGTTCAACGACATTGTTCGCCGAGACTGAGACCGGGATTCCGCAAAGGAGTGTGGCAATCAGTAGATAGATAATAGCAAGACGGCGTGACATTGTGGGATTCCCATCTTAAAAGACGTGAACGGTGAAACGTGAACCGTAGGACTGCTGAATGCTCTTCCTCCGAAACCTTTCACGTTTGACGTTTCACGTCTCACGGCTTTCGAAAGTGTAGCAAATCCAGGTGGGCAGTAAAGCGAGTGAGTGGTTCTTGTCTTGCGTTGGGCCATGGCATTCCGTATAAGGGCGTGCATGATAAAGCGAGTCATGAAAGGAATGCTGGTGAGTGGGCTAGCCCTTCTCTGGTTTCCACTTGGTGCCGCTGCCTTGAACTGTCAGGTTGAGAGGCCTGCTTCAGGGCCGGAAACGGCGTTGACACGTCATCTGGGCGCCGGCTGTACGAAGCAAGAGCGGGAGGCGCAAGCGGTGGATGCGGCGCTGCTGCTGCAAGCATTCAAGGAAGGAAAGGGGATCGACCTCTCAGGGGTGATCATTCTTGGCGACCTGTCCCTGGATGCGTTGCCAGTGAGTCCGTTGCCGCCCGAGTTTGAGGGGATGAAGGAGCTGCAGGGACACGAGGTCCGTGTGATTCACGGCTCTATGATAATCGTCGATTCGGTCATGCGCGGAGCGATCAAGCATAGATCGGCACAAGGGCTACTGGTGGTGAAGGGGCCTGTGACGTTCAGCGGGACGAGGTTTGAGCAGGTAGTGGATCTCTCGCGGGTCGTGTTCATTCAGCCGGTGACATTGTCAGGCGCGCTGTTCTTGCGGGAGAGTTATTTTGTGCAGGGCCGGTTTCTGCGCGATGTGTTTGCTGAGAAAACGGCGTTTGGCCCGCATACGAGATTCCACCGTTCTGTCTTCCAGGGGCCGGTTACGTTCCAGCAGTCGAGGTTCAACGGGATGGCGGAGTTTTTGGAAGTGGGTTTCGAGAAGGACGCGAATCTATCGCGCACGTATTTCAAATTGGGCACAGGGTTTTCCGGGAGCCGTTTCCAAGGCCTGGCAGACTTTTCCGACACAGCGTTCGACCGTGAGGCGTTCTTTACCTTTACCCAGTTCGATAGGGACGCAGACTTTCGCCGGGCCATATTCCGATCAACGGCGGATTTTTCCGATGCGTCTTTCAAGGGCCAAGACAACTTTTCCACAGCGTTGTTTGAAAAGGGTTCACAGTTTACCAGAGCGGCCAGATCGGCGACCGTACAGGCACCCACAGAGCGTGACAATGCGATCGTACAATATGCGGTTATCTTCATTCTTCTGACGTTCGGCGCCCTGCTGATTATCTACCGGATTCGTCGCGGTCACGCGTAGGTCTCTTTTTGGGTTACCACTACTAATAGATGGAGGCTTGCTCAGCCTCCCCCAAGTCTGGTATAAGTCCCCTTGTGGATAACCACTTCGACGCCTCGGAACAAACCGAACTGCCCTATCAGGTTCGCATCGAGAACTTTGAGGGGCCCCTTGATCTTTTGCTCCATCTCATTAAGAAGAGCGAGATCAATATTTACGACATTCCCATCCATCTGATTGCGCAGCAATACCTTGCCTATATTGAGGCGATGGAAGACCTGAATCTGACTGTCGCGGGGGAGTTTCTCGTGATGGCAGCGACGTTGCTCCAGATCAAATCCAAGATGCTGCTTCCCGCAGATGAGACGGTCGCCGATGAGGAAGATGGACCAGACCCCCGAGAGGAATTGGTGCGACGGCTGCTCGAGTACAAACAGTTTAAAGAGGCTGCTCGTCAGTTGGACGAACATGAGCAATTGTGGCGGGAGATTTACAGTCGTGAGCAGAGCCCGGCGGTCGAATTGGAATCGGAAGAGACGCTGCTGGACAATGTCAGCCTATTCGATTTAGTGGATGTGTTGCAGGGAATTCTCGATCGCAATCCCGGCAAGAAGTTCATGGAGATTTTGCCGGATAACGTGACGGTTCGGGAGCGGATGAACGCGATTTTGGAAATGTTGGAGGGGCAGGAGTCGGTGAGTTTTGTCGCGCTCTTCGAGCCGTCCTGTCACCGTCTTGTCATCATAGTGACATTTTTGGCGTTGCTGGAACTGATTCGGCTTCGAACGGCTCGGGTATTCCAGCCTGAACATTTCGGGCCGATTCTCGTATCGCGCGCCTTCTTGCTGGTGCCAGACCCGGCAGAATTGGACGATGCTGAATGGAGGGGAGCATGAACTCAACGATAGAACAAGAAACAGAAGATATTGCTCTTGCCGAGACGGTGTCGGCGGTTGAAGACAGCAGAGTGCCGGACGAGGTGGCGAAGGAAGCCGGAATCGAGGCGGTGAACAGCCAGGCAGAGGCTATTAATGCGCGGGAACTCAAAGCCATTCTCGAAGCCGTCTTGTTCGTATCGCCCGAACCGGTGCCGGTTGCTCGACTGCTGTCTATCGTGGGGACAGTCTCAAAAGCCGAAGTCGTTCAGGCCCTGGGGATTCTCACCCACGATTTAGATCAAGATGGGCGAGGCATTCAGCTTGTGCAGGTTGCAGGCGGATATCGGCTCGTGACGAAGCAGGAGTATGGGCCCTGGCTGAAACGAATGGATAAAGCCAAAGCGGCGCAAAAGCTCTCGCGCTCCGCGCTCGAATCTCTCGCCATTATTGCCTATAAACAGCCACTCGTGCGATCCGAGATCGAAGAGATTCGTGGCGTCGAAACGTCCGGTGTTCTGCGCACGTTGTGTGAGCGTAAGTTGGTGCGGATCGTCGGGAGAAAAGACGTGCCTGGCCGGCCGATCATGTATGGGACGACCAAGTTTTTCCTTGAGCATTTTGGGTTACAGGACTTAAGTCAACTCCCGCCATTGCGTGAATTCAAAGAGCTCGGTGAGTCCGAGCAGGCCCTATTGCCGATCGAAGATGAGTCACTGGAGACAGTCGAGACCTCCGAGACGACCTCTTCAGAAGAATTCTCCGCTACGAGTGATTTTGCGGAAGGTGAGGCCGCGGTGGCTTTCGATGCAGAGACTGACGAGGCACTGATAGAAGAACCCGTCGAACAGGCGTGAGTCTCACAAGAAATCTGCCACTCCCTAAAGCGGGTAATCCACTGAATTCAAGATATGATTAAAGGATCAACGATGAAGATCGTCTGTTCGTGGTGCCGACAAGAAGGAAAAACTGAGATGGTGGGCGAGAAAGCGCCTTTTGACGATGATCGAGAGACGCATGGGATCTGCGTCGTTCACCGCCACGCTGTCGGAACTCGCTGGCAGGCATCGATTCACACAGTCTCACACTCGAGGGTCGCGACCGGATGGTCTTCTGCATTTTTCCACTGGACAGGCTTGCTGAAGGTAACCAAGAAGATGGTCCGTAGGGCAAGGGCGCGGAGATGGGGCCACCTCGGCTGACCACAAGTTTTTGACTCTCCCCCACATTATTCATGAATGCTTCTGCTGTAACGAGCCTTCGACGTACAGGTTCGCCACTAGCCCTCTCTGAACGCATTGCTCAAGCACGCCTTCGAGCTTCGTAATCCAGCGTGCTGATCGTGCTACGCGATGTTGCGACGAACCCTCATAAATAGTGCAGGCTGGGCTCCTCCGAATGACCACGTCGGACAGGTTCCTGGATCGCTCAGTGATGCACATGTACGAGCCCGTCATCCTGGTGCTGCTTTGCCAGCGTGGTGAGATCGCAGTGGATCTCGTCAGGGTGGCAACAGTCGGTTCCCATTTGAATCGTCATATGCTTGATGCCGAAATCTGTGCTGACCCGAGTGCGGATGGCATGAAGAAGGTCATTGGTCATCGCTGAATCATCTCCATCGACCAGGATATGACAGGTCATCATAATCAACCGAGGTTCGACCGCCCAGATATGGAGGTCGTGGACGTTTTTCACACCGGGGACCGCCTCGATGGTTGCAGCCACATGTGAGGCGCTGATCTTCGGCGGAGTCGATTCCAACAAGACATCCAGCGACTCCTTAAACAACGGCCAAGCTCCTTTTGCAATGGCCGCGACGACCAGCAAACTGATCAGCGGATCGAGAATGGTCCATCCGGTCAATAAGATGGCTCCGCCGCTGATCACGACGCCCAGGGACACCCAGGCATCGCCCAGCATATGCCAAAACGCGCTGCGGATATTGAGATCATTCTTGGCTCCGTGCTGTAACAGGAGCGCGATACTCAGATTGGCTGCGAAACTCAGAGCGGCGATCGCCATGACCCAGCCGCCGTCTACCGGGACCGGCTGCAGCAGCCGGTTGAGTCCCACGAGTGCGATGCCGACGGCCGTGAGCAACAGGATGAATGAATTCAAGAACGCGGCAATGATGCCGGCTCGGTGGTACCCAAATGTTTTGGCTTCTGTGGCAGGCCTGGCGGTGAGAATATGGGCATAGAGGGCAAGAAAGAGTGCGCCCTGGTCGACGAAGTTATGGCCTGCATCGCTCATGAGCCCGATGCTGTTGAGCATCCATCCGCCGATGAATTCAGCGGCGATGATCGCCGCATTCAGCGCCAGGGCGAGGTACAAACGGTTGCGAAGATGTGCGTAGGAGGCAAGAGCGGTCATAGATAATAGTGTCGCATGTGTGCGACGAGGCGGCAAGCGTTCTAGCAGGATGCTGAAAAAGTCCGCCAGCGTCGTTCTCGCATCGTTCAGATCCTCAACGGGGACCCGGCCGCCTCACTAACTCGGCGGCGCGCACAAACGTGGTGCTCCTTATTCGTCGCACCGTGCGCCCCAAAGGGTACGTCTCCGGGTCCTCACTCGCTGCGGCCTTGCTGGACGGACTTTTTGAGCATCCTGAGCTATTGTGGCATCAGCACCCGCAGCCTGCTGGAGACTTTCCGTATCAGCGGGGTTCGTTGCTTGGGTTTTGGCGAAGATGTTCGCTGAGAACTGGGTATTTAGATTGTTCGATACCGAAGTTGCCGCTAGCTGGATCGGCGGCAATCACACGGAGAGTGATGCCGTCAGGGGCATCTTTCTGGAGAGGAACGAAGAACGGGGCTTCGAACGTGGCTCGCTCTCCGCTGTAGAACATTTGAAGTCGCTCGATCACTACATCGTCAATCATCAGCTCGCCGTAGATGTGGATCTTCCGGGAGTCCCAGTCCCCGTGTGGACGAACCAGTGCTCCGGACAATGTGCGCACGGATGCGCGTAGGGGGACGTCGTCCTTGGCGATCAGGGGTTCGCCCGGTTTCGGATGTTCGATCTGGACGATATACCCATAGAGATGTAGGACAACCCCATCATTAGTCATGTTCTGTCCAGGAATGAGCAACACCGTTGTCGAGGCTCGCTGGGACGACGCAGGGTAGGCGAGTGGGCCTTCGGCGGTCACTTCAACCAGCGTGGGCTGGAGCAAGTCGAAGGTTGCGGTAAAGGCTGCGGAAGGCCGGGAGCTATAGTGCGGCTCCTCCATGAGACGCGGCGTTCGCATGATGTGGTTCTGGTCGCCGGCTTCGCCTTGTTGTATCCCGGTGGTCAGGACTTGTTTGGTAACCACGTCGGTGACTGTGACGCGAGCGCCGCCGACATCTTTGCCCAGGACCATCGAGCCATGTGCCACGACGCGTACGAGGATGGTTGTCGGCTGTAGATCGTTCAGACGGAGATCGGAAGGGGAGGCGCCTATAGCCGGGGTCGCAAAGCAGGGAAGGGGCATCAGCGCAGCACCACAGAGAAGAAGGAGCCGGGCTGTCGCAACCGCCAGGTTCATTTCACTTTGGTCCCAGGGTCAACCTCTTCGAGGAAGGTGGCCAGCCCGCGGACTTCGCTATCCCCCGCGGCCAGGACCATGCCTTGCGATTCGATGCCCATGAGCTTCGCAGGCTTGAGGTTGGCGACAATGATGATTGTTTTGCCGATTAGCGCTTCCGGTTCATATTTCTTGCCGATGCCGGCGACGATCTGTCGTGGCTCCGCCCCCTCTCCAAGGCTGACTTGCAGCTTGAGCAACTTCTCCGACTTCGGGACACGTTCGGCGGTGAGGATCTTTGCGGTCTTCAGCTGAATTTTCATGAACTCGTCGATGGTGATCTGCGCTGGCGCTACAGCCACTGGTGCTGCAGGGGCTGGAGTCTGTGGCGCAGGAGTGGTTGGTACTGGTATCGCAGTAGTCGGTTGCGGGGGAGTCGGTGTGTCACTCACGGTCTTGGCTCCTTGTGGTTTTAGTTCGATGCGAGGGAAGAGACCTGGTCCTTTGCATATGTTGACGCTTCTCTCTGAAGTATCCCACTTGAAGAAGTGGTCAGGCAGAGACTTGGAAAAGTCGAATGATCGACCAAGTTGTTTGGCCATGGATTCAGCGGAGCTTGGCATGAAAGGGTACAAATGCAGAGTGACAAGGCGCAGGGTTTCAGAAACGTTGTACAGGATTCCTTGAACGAGTGGTGCATTGGAGGGGCTCTTCGCCAGTTTCCATGGCTGTCTAGACTCAATATACTCGTCCGCGAGATGGACCATGCTCCAAATCAGGTCCAAGGCC
>JBDSDL010000074.1:0-9614 GCA_039920585.1 Nitrospiraceae bacterium
GATCCCCATTCCTGTGCGCTCTACTATTATACGGAGCCGGGAGACCATATCGGGTTTCACTATGACACGTCCTACTATAAGGGGGCTCGCTATACCATTCTGATGGGACTTGTCGATCAATCCACACAATGCAAACTCGTCTGCGAACTGTTCAAGGACGACCCTGTGAAACAGCCCAAGCACCTTGAGCTGATCACACAGCCGGGGGATCTTGTCATCTTCAACGGCGATAAGCTCTGGCATTCGGTGACTCCACTTGGTGAAGGGGAAGAACGGATCGCCCTCACGATGGAATACGTCACCAACCCGGACATGGGAACCTTCAAGCGGCTCTATTCGAACCTCAAAGATTCCGTTGCCTACTTCGGCCTCCGCGCGGTGTTCAAGCAGGCCCTCACTGGTTCGAGTCGACGCCCATAGCAGAATGCTGAAAATTCCCCTCAGCGGCGTTCTCAGTTGTCCGTCTCCCTACAACGTACCCCAAGGGTACACTTCAGTCGCCGAACTCCCTGCGGCCTTGCGGGGATGTCATTTTGAGCATCCTGCGGGAATGTTCTCCTTTTGTCCTAGCCTATATTCATGAGCACATCTGCTGATTGCAGATTCGCCACTGCGTTCTTTGTCATTCGTGAAGCGTGAAGCGAAATAACCGTGTGGTGTTATGTTGATCCGCATAAGATGCTGAGATAAATCGCGGGACAGGGAGTAAGCAGTTGAAGGCAGAGGGGTAAACAGGACTTCGGCAAAAAATCCAAGGCGTGTTATACGGACAAAAAACCAGAGATCCGCAACTTATGCGGATCGGTCTAATTATAGTTAGGCGCCTCAACTACGCACCTCGCCCATGTTATTCACTGATAAGCAGGCCGCTCATCTCAGTCAGGAGTGCCGTAAGGCACTGCAAGAGCTGCAGAACCTCCAGCTCAAGATCGTCGTGCAGGGGCAGCCACTGGATGCAGCTTCACGACTCAGGGAACATCTACTCCACGGAGCAGCGCGCAGGGTTGGGGTGATCAGGCGCGCGATCGAGAACGTGTTCTCCCTGTTCCCGCCCGAGACCAAAAGACCGCTGCAGTCTGATGCACTGGCCGATGTGCAAATCAACCTACACGCGTTCGTAATGAACCTGTACGGCATCTACGACAACTGGGCATGGGCCTACGTTCTTCGGCATGATCTCGAATCGACCATCGGAGACCGCCGAAGAATCGGTTTGTTCCATAACGCAACGAGGGACAGGTTGCCTTCACCACTACGGACGTATCTGGCCTCCCCGACAACGACCGAGTGGCACGAGAAGTACGCCAAGTCCTTTCGTGACGCTCTCGCGCATCGCATTCCGCCCTACCTGCCTCCCGCCCAGTTCACAACGGACGAGGGCAGCCGCTACAACGCGTTGGAAAACGAGAAGGTCGAGTGCATCAAGGCAATGCGATGGGACCGCTTGGACGAGGTCTGGCGAGAACAGGCCGACATTGGAATACCGTGCTTCATCTTCCTTCATGCATATAGCGAAGACACACCGCCGCAGCCCCTGATACTCCATCCCCAAATGCTAAGCGATGCAAATGCGGTCGTTGAGTTTGGAAACTTGTTTCTTCAGCATTGGCATGAAGACGCATAACCCTTCGTTCGAGCCGACAGCCACCGGCAAGCCGCGTCTGCGGCTCAACTCAAACGTTAGCCAGACAAGATGCGCATAGATGAAACAGAAAAGGGGCTCTCGCTGATCGGGTGGTATCGGGACGGCCGCTCAACCTCAGAAGACCAATTACTTCTCAACGCGCTTGCCAGTGAGGTTCTTGAGCATGACTCTGCAGGCACTCTCAACGAAACTCAATTGACGGAGCTCAGTTTTCGTGCGTTCGACATTCTCTATTCCGGTTTGCTAGATCCCGGAGAGCGTGCGGCGCTTGTGACATTTCACTACGCGGAGTCCGATTCTCTACGCCCCGACTGCCCACTCGTTGATGAATCTATTCTTGCATACTACCGCGGATACCACGCCGTCGCACTCAGTCTTGGTTTCGGCGTTCTTGAGCGCTACCTGAGGTCTCTCTCGGGATGGACCAAGACCGACCCCAAGCCGAGCTTTTCCATGTTGATATCAGCGGTGAAGAAGCTGCCATCGAGTGACTGGCGCGAAGTCTCTTCTCGTACTCTGGAGGTGGCCTATGAATGGTACCGGACAACTGAACCTCCTCCGCTTCAGTTCAATCGCCACGGCGTCCATCATGGCTTACGAGGGCGTACCGAACTCGACCGCATGAACTTCGCTCGACTTCTCGGGCTCCTTGACTCGCTTGTTGCAGCAGAAACGGGCAGACTGAGGCGCGGTTTCGTCGCAAATCCGGCGTTCGAGATGAGGCTAGATGCATACAAGCAGTGTATCGCGCTTAGAAACGAACAAGTACTCTTCGATTCGGGAGTTGTGGGGGGTGAGCTGGCTAACAAGCGTTTGCAGCTGAACTCCGATCCGATAGCCTCAGAGAGGTCGGGTCAAGTCTTGTAATCCAACTATGACACTTCGCCGCTGATGATCGTTCCCCTTTCGTCGAATCTGCTGCTTACCCTCTGAACGCCTCTCCACGTTCCGGTCTTGTGCGAGCACCTGCATCGTTGATTTCATGGTTGCTGCCGTCTATAGTTTGCCGGACTGTTGTTGGTGTGGAAAGGCGTCGGCTGACAATGAATAGCCTCCTCAGGCATAACGCCATCGTGCTGTTCGCTCTGTGCCTGGCTCTAGTTTCTCCTCTTGTCCCGATCCTGGCGGCGGCTGAGCAACCGGATGATGCGCAGCGCCACTACGAGCGAGGCGCTGCGCTGCTGAAAAAAGGTGATCTTGCTGGGGCATCCGAGGCTGCTAGAAAAACCATCGAGTTGAATCCCTCCTCAGCTGAGGCGCACCATCTGCTCGGCGTGATCTATTTCAAAGAGAAGAAGCCGGCTCAGGCTGTCGATGCGTTCACCCAGGCACTCAAGCTGAAGCCGGCCTATCCCGATGCCTTGAACGATTTGGCAAAGGTCTATCGGATTCAAGGGAAATTGGCCGAAGCGGAGCAGGCTCTCAAGCGGGCCATTGAGAGCGATCCGCGCCATGCCGACTCGTATCTTCATTTAGCTAAACTGTATGAGCAGCGTCGTGATGTCGCCGCCGCCACTCAGACCTATCAAACGTTGTTAGCCGCCCATCCGAACCACCGTGAGGCCCTGTACAATCTCGCACTACTGTATGAGGCGCAGGGAGATAATCGCAGGGCGCGAGAGACGGTGGGCCGCTTGCTCAAACTCGATCCCAAGTATGCCGATGCCTGGTACTTCGCTGGGCGGATGGCGGAGAAGAACAACAATCTTGTGGAAGCCACCGATTTCTACAGGCAGGCCATCGCGGCGAAGCCCTCGTTAGTGGCCGCGCATTATAATCTTGCGTTTATTCACCGAAGCCAAGGCCAGTCCGTGGAGGCGGAGCGGGAGTTTCTCGAAGTCTTGCGCTACCGCCCGGAGTATGCCGAAGCACATATGAACTTGGGTGTGATCTACACCGGGCTGAATAGGCTTGACGAGGCAGAGCAGTCCTACGAGCGAGCCGTTGCGCTGAAGCCGAATTATGCTGAAGCGCACTATAACCTGGGTGTCTTCTATGAGTTACATCGGAAAGACCTGCCGAAGGCACTGGCCCACTATCACCAATACCTCAACCTCGGTGGGCGCGACGATCGTGTTGCGCGGATCGTCGGGACATCGGGGCGGTGATCACGCGAGACAGGAGGGAAGGGCGAGACGTGCGAGAAATGTTACCGCAGAAAGCAAAATCGGAAGTTCGGCTGGTCGCGCAATTCCCGCTAGTCTCGCTTACCAATATGGCCACGGCCGCCCAAATGGGCTCCAGTACGCTCCACCCCAGTAGGGGCTTGGCCCCATACCCATATAGGGGCGGATACGCGGGGCCAGGTCTTCCGATGCGGCCCACACTTGCACACGTTTGATGTCGATGACGGGATAGGTATAGTCCATTTCATCCAACGGCATGGTGATGGAGTTGGAGATCTCGCCTGTCACGGTGACTCTGGTTCCTGGCGGGAGGGTCGCGGGGTCGAGGAATTCTCGCTGTACGGCTATAAAGCGGCCTTGTGACTGGGTCAAGTCGTATCCGGGACGCAGCGATCGATCGAGTGGCAACTGTAAGATCTCGATCCTCGTGCTGTCTTTCTGTCGCCGTGCCGTCAATACTTTGCCGCCGAAAGCCACCGATTGACCTTTAAAGGAATCCGGCGCTGCTTTGACTTGGAGGAAGGTGAGCGACTGTCTATCCTCCGCCTCTTGCGTCGAGGCACAGCCTGCGAGTGTGACGAACAAGACTAGGATGGAGAGCTGCGTACGTGATAGGAGCCTGTCCAACATGGCCACAGTATAACAGAGAGTAAGTTCGTGGCCCATTCGATATAATGAACGATCAGCGCTGTCCTAACAGGCTACGGAAAAACGCGCGCCAGACGCGCCTTGTCCCAAGCAAGGCCGCAGCGAGCGAAGATCCGGAAGCGGACCCTCTGGGACGCACGGTGCGACGAATAAGGAGCCCAAGTCTGTGCGCGCCGCCGAGTGGTGAGGCGGCCGGGTCCCCATTGAGGATCTGAACGATGCGAGAACGACGCTGGCGGGCTTTTTCAGCCTCCTGCTAAGAAAGGAGTCGATATGGTGGACAGGCAGTATATGCAATGGGCTTTGGCGGTCTGTGCGATTGTATGGACGGTTGCCGTCCTATGGGTCTCACCAGCCACCGCCTTGCCCCTCGATGTGAAGGGCAAGTTCGAAATCCTGCCGGGTGAGGTATCCACGCATACGCCCGGCAAAGTGAAGCTGATTGAGTTCGCCGACTTCTACTGCCCGCATTGCCACCAGTTCGATGAGACGGGATTGCCGCTGCTCGTGAAAGAGTTCGGCCACAAGTTGGAGATCACGATGGTCGGGTTCCCGGTCATTCAGGGCAAGTTGCCGACCCCGTTCGATATGTACGAGCAGGCGAAGATGATGGGAAAGGGGAATGAAATGAAAGCCGTCCTCTTTCGCACCATCCATAAAGACAAGATCACCGGAGTCCTGGATCGCTCGCTACGGGAAGTCCTGATCAGGGAAGTCGGCCTCGATCCGAAAGTGTTTGAGGAGGGAATGGCCAGTGGGAAGCCGGCTAAGATATTTGAAGAGGGGCGTAAGTGGGGCGAGCGTATCAAGGTTCAGTCTACCCCAACCGTGCTCATCGACGGAAATATAAAGGCAGGGAGTATCGACCCGGAGAATCTCAAACTAATTATCCAGAGCATTCTGGATGCCGATGGGAAGAAGTGAACTTGAAAGTGCTGAGTGCCGAGTGTTGAGTTACGGTGAGTCCGAAAACTTAAAACTCAGAACTGTAAACTCAAACTCCTTTTGAGGCGCGATGGCGATTGATCCAATCTGCGGGATGACGGTCGATCCGGCTACGGCAGCTGGAAGTCACGACCATCAAGGCCAGCGCTATTATTTTTGCGGCCTGTCCTGCCTGGAACGGTTCAAGGCTGATCCGGAGCGGGCGCTCCAGCCACAGCTGGTAAGTTCCGCTAAGCCGACCACAAGAAGACCCCTTCCGATGATGCAGCCTGCACCGGCTGTGACCGGGGCAGCAGCTATCGATCCCGTATGTGGGATGACGGTGCAGCCGGCCACGGCAGCTGGTTCCTATGAGTATCAAGGGAAGACCTACCACTTCTGTGCGATGAGTTGCCTCACCAAGTTTCGGAACGACCCGATCCACTATCTGACTCCTCCTGAGCAGCGCACTCCGCTCGTGATGCCGGTTCCGTCTGGTGGAGTGGTGGAATACATCTGTCCGATGGACCCGGAGGTGCTTGAGACGCAACCGGGGGCTTGCCGAATTTGCGGGATGGCGCTGGAACCCAAAGTCGTTTCGCTCGAAGATGAACGGAATCTCGAGCTCGAAGACATGACGAGGCGGTTTTGGATCTGTCTCGGACCTTCCCTCTTGGTCATGTTCTTGGCCATGGCCGATATGATTCCCGGTTTGTCGCTTCCGCAGGCCTTCCCTGGTTCGACGAGAAACTGGGTGCAATGGCTGCTGGCCACACCGGTGGTGATTTGGGGCGGCTGGCCGTTTTTCCAGCGAGGCTGGATCTCGGTGGTGAACTGGGCTCCCAACATGTTCACGCTCATTGCCATGGGAACGGGAGCAGCCTATGGCTACAGCGCGGTGGTTACTGCCGCGCCGACGCTGCTTCCCAGTTCATTCCGACTGCACGATGGCTCGATTGCGGTCTATTTTGAAGCTGCGGCTATCATTACGGTGCTCGTTCTGCTTGGCCAGGTTCTTGAGTTGAAGGCTCGGAGTCAGACGAGTTCCGCGATTCGTTCCTTGCTTCGTCTTGCGCCAAAGACAGCCAGATTGATTAAGCCGGATGGACAGGAAGAAGATGTGCCGCTTGAGCACATTCAGGTAGGCCATCGGCTGCGTGTCAGGCCAGGAGAGCGAGTGCCGGTCGATGGGATGGTCCAAGAAGGTACGACTTCTGTGGATGAATCCATGATCACGGGGGAATCGATCCCGGTTGAAAAAACAGTTGGGATACGAGTGACCGGGGGGACCATCAACGGCACAGGTGGGATGGTGATGGTCGCTGAACGAGTCGGGCGAGACACGATGCTTGCGCGCATCGTGCAGATGGTGAGTGAGGCGCAACGGAGCCGGGCGCCGATCCAGCGTCTTGCCGATGTGACTGCGGCGTATTTTGTTCCACTGGTTGTGGCTGCGGCGCTGGGCACGGCAGTGGCCTGGGCGATCTGGGGTCCGGAGCCGAAGTTGGCCTATGCGTTGGTCAACGCTGTGGCGGTCCTGATTATTGCCTGCCCCTGCGCATTAGGATTAGCGACGCCGATGTCGATCATGGTTGGAACTGGCCGTGGAGCGACGACTGGTGTCTTGGTGAAGAAGGCCGAAGCGTTGGAGGTGTTCGGCAAGGTGAATACGCTCGTGATCGATAAGACCGGGACCCTCACGGAGGGTAAACCGAAACTGCTGTCTGTGCTGGCTGTGCCGCCTTGGTCCGATGCCGATCTGTTGCGATTTTCCGCAAGTCTTGAACGGAGCAGCGAACATCCGCTGGCTGCAGCGGTGGTGGCGGGTGCGGAAGGGCGAGGGATCGCGCGCGACCCGGTTGAGCAGTTTCGTTCAGTGACGGGGAAGGGTGTGACCGGCACGGTCACTGGCCGCCGTGTTGCCATTGGGACGGTCGCGTTCTTGCAAAACGACGTCGGGGTATCCGGCCAGAGCCTCACGCAGTTGGACGAAGAAGCGGCGACGCTTCGTCGTGAAGGGCAGACGATCCTGTTTGTCGCCATCGATGAGCAGGTTGCCGGTGTACTTGGCGTGGCAGATCCGATCAAAGCCTCGACTCGTGATGCGGTGCAGGAACTCAAGGCCGAGGGCATTCGTATCGTCATGGTGACGGGGGATCATCGCGATACGGCTGAGGCGGTGGCTCGGCAACTCGGCATTGAGGAGGTCATGGCGGGAGTCTTGCCTGACCAAAAAGGGCAGATCATTTCCGGCCTCAAGTCGCAAGGCCGCGTGGTGGCGATGGCCGGCGACGGTATTAATGATGCCCCAGCCCTTGCGCTGGCCGATGTCGGGATTGCCATGGGAACGGGAACGGACACGGCCATTGAGAGCGCGGGGATGACGCTGGTGAAAGGGGATCTACGCGGGCTGCTCCGTGCGCGGAGGCTGAGTCAAGCCACAATGCGGAATATTCGACAAAATCTCTTGTTTGCCTTTCTCTATAACGTGATCGGCGTGCCGATCGCGGCTGGTGTGCTGTATCCGGTCTGGGGAATACTCTTGAGCCCCATGATCGCCAGTGCTGCCATGACCTTCAGTTCTGTATCCGTCATCTCCAATGCTCTTCGGCTGCGTCATGTGGAATTGTAAGTGCGCCTCCGAGGCACGCATGCTAGGCTACAGGCGTTTGCCGTCAATCGAGTGAGGACAGTAGCGATCCGTGAGACGTGAAACGTGAAACGTCAAGCGTAAAAGGTTTCGGAAGAAGAGCGGTCAGCAGTTCTACGTTTCACCTTTCACGTCTTACCTTTCACGGTTCATGAGAGCGGTTTTTTCAGCCGCCTGTTAGAAAGGACCGTGGCGTGTTTCGAGCCAGCATCATAATGCCAATCGTGACCGGGCTGTGTGTGTGGAGCTTGTTCGTCTGTGGAACAGCTCTGGCCGAGAGTCGTGCGACTCCTGTGGTGAGTGGGGGGGAACTTCAGGCGCAGGTCAAGGCGACCGCGACCAGAGTGATTCCCGCTGTCGTCAGCATCGCTTCCACGGTGATGGTTCGAGATCAAGCATTCAGCGACGAAGCGCTGCCGTTCGGATTGTTCAAGGATGTCCCGTCCCGACGGCAATATGGCCAGGGCTCCGGCGTCATTGTGTCGTCGGATGGCTATATTATGACGAACAACCATGTCATTGCCGATGCGGTCGATGTGGAAGTGATTCTCGCCGACCGGCGGCAATATAAAGGACGAGTGGTGGCCACCGATCCGAAGACCGACGTGGCTGTGGTCAAAATTCAGGCGAACAATCTGCCGACGGTGACGTGGGGGGATTCGAGCACGCTCGCCGTCGGTGAATTTGTGCTTGCGATTGGAAACCCGCTTGGTTTGAGCCGGAGTGTGACGTTCGGCATTGTCAGCGCCGTCGGTCGGGCCGATGTCGGTGTCGCCGACTTCGAAGATTTCATTCAAACCGATGCCCCCATCAATCCAGGCAACTCCGGTGGCGCCTTGGTGACCCTCAATGGAGAATTGGTAGGGATCAATACGGCCATCGCCAGTCCCACGGGTGGGAGCGTCGGCGTGGGCTTCGCCATTCCGAGCAATATGGCCCGGGCCGCCATGCAGAGCTTGCTCAAGACCGGTCATGTTGTCCGTGGGTTCCTTGGCGCCTCAACACAAGATGTCTCGCCCTTGTTAGGTAAGGTCTTCCGTCTCCCAGACGTGAAAGGCGCGATCGTGACCGATGTGCAGGCGAAAGGGTCTGCTGAGAAAGCCGGACTCAAGCGCGGCGATGTGGTCGTGCGATTCGACGGGCGGGACGTGATGGACAGCGGACATCTTCGGAACCTTGTGGCGGCATCTACGATCGGAAGCAAGCACCGGCTGGATCTTATGCGGGAGAGTAAGCCGTTCCAGGCTGAATTGGTCGTGCAGGAGGCGCCGCGTGACCGGACCAAGAAGAATCAAGCTGGATCGGCCACAGCTGCCACGGCTCATCCCCTCACCGGCGTCGTCTTCGACGATGTCACTGCGCCGTTGGCTCGGCAGATGGATCTGGCTGTCACCAGCGGGGTGGTGGTCACGGACATCGAAGAAGGCAGTCTGGCGGAATCCTCAGGCCTCCAACCGGGCGACGTAGTGGTGGAACTCAATCGTCAGCCTGTTCCCAACTTCGCCGTGTTTCAACGGCTAGCCGATCCAATTAAGCCATCCGATCTTGCCCTCCTGCTGGTCAATCGGCAGGGGAACGTTATGTACATCCCCGTGAAGAGCGAATAGGGGGAGTGCGGGGT
>JBDSDL010000075.1:0-4524 GCA_039920585.1 Nitrospiraceae bacterium
TCGAGGACTCGGAGAGACTCATTCAGGAGGTCTGTTGCACAGCTGAGCGTGACGTGAATTTGTTGGAGCGCCTCCTCCCAGCGACCTTCCTGATGGAGGGTTTGAAAACGGAGATGTTGTTCGTCCATGATCGCTTGCTTCGCATCCAGCATGAGACTATCGACGGCTGTCACAGAGGCCTCCATTTCGTGAGATCAAGGCAGAACAGTAACAGGCTTTGTGCCTCGTCGGCAATGATACGAATGGGTGGGGAGGTGGGTGAAGCAATCTCTCCGCTCAATCCAGAGTTTACACCGTATTAACGAGCCATTCACAGGATTGGAACGTGTCCCAGTTAGGCTAGGACCATGACACAGACCACAATGGAACAGCCTCTCTGGAATAGGTGGCCCAAGCGACTCAGCGTCAGGCTCGCGGCCTATGACATCACGCGTGCCTGGGAAGCGGGGACACGGTTCATCCTGAGCCTACTGACCCTGACGATCCTGATCGGTTTGGCAGGCGGCGTCGTCAAAACGTTTCTCGATTTGCGGCTTCTCCTGTCTGCCGATGTCGAAGTGGCCCTTCGCCAAATCGTGGTCGACACCTTGACGCTGTTGGCCGTCGTCGAAGTGTTGAAGACCACCCTCGCCTACTGCTCGGATGGGCGCGTCCGGGTCACTTTTATTATCGACACAGTCCTTGTCGTAATGCTGACGGAGGTCATCTCGCGATGGTTCACGGGCGGGGGGTGGCATCAATTCGCGATACTGGGAGGCATTTTACTCACGCTGGGCCTCATGCGCATCGTGGCAGTCAGATACAGCCCAGCGTCGACAACACCTGCGCAACAGGCCAATCAGCCGGGGATCGCATTCCTATAGTTTCACCAGGAGGTATCAATGCCGATAAGTGCGCTGCTTGAACCAGCTCAGGATGTTTATCCAGTACGGTGTGAGCGTGACCATATCGATTCCCTCACAGCGGCCATTCTCGACCATCTCAATGAGCAGACGGTAATCAGTCTTGATTCGCTCATCTGTCTCATGCCCCAATACACCTGGAATCAAATCTTCCACTGTGTCGACCAGCTTGCCCGATGCAATAAGATCGTTCTTCGCCGACACCGCTTCGAGTACATGCTCTTCTCGACGCATTTTGTAGCATAAAGACATCCTTCCCCAGATGGCTCGCCACGCATAAGAGATTGTTATTTGGTTTGGCCGGTTGAATAACGTTAACCAGATGAACCAGACAGACAGGGCATCGCTCTGACTCTTCTCGCCGAGGAAAGATCAATTAGAAGGAGTATGATGTTCAACCTTTCGCAAGGTCGTTTGTGAAAGATCCTGGCGGAGTGGTATGGCGAATGATCTTGCCCTCCACGAGATAGACTACCAGCTCGGCGATGTTGGTGGCATGATCGGCCATCCGTTCGAGGTATTTAGCAATGAAGCTCAAGCGAATAGCGCGTGAAATCGTGCGCGTGTCTTCGAGCATGAATGACAGCAGCTCGCGGAACACCTGCTCCATCAGATCATCGACGAAGTCGTCATCCGTGAGCACCTTCCTGGCGAGCTGGGCATCGTCCTTCACGAACGCATCGATGCTTTGCTTCACCATCATCCGTGCCATATTGCCCATCGTCGGGATATCGATGTAGGGTTTGAGTTGTGGTTCTTCGTTCAGTTCGATCACCCGTTCGGAGACATTCTCCGCCAGGTCGCTGATTCGCTCGAGTTCGGTGGCGATTTTCATCGCCGTCGTCACAAGCCGCAAGTCTCGCGCAGCAGGCTGATGGAGGGCCAGCAACCGGATACTTTCTTCATCGATCTCCACATCCAACGCGTTGACCAGGTGATCTCGCTCGATGACCTGGCGAGCCAGGTCCGAGTCGCGCGTGACCAATGCGGTGAGGGCCCTGTCGATTTGGTCTTCCGCCTGCCCAGCCATGCGCAAGAGCTTGGTCTTCAAGTCGGAGAGTTCTTCGTCAAAGTGGCGCTGTGGCATAATGTTTATCCAAATCGTCCAGTGATGTAGTCATCGGTTTGCTTCTTGGAAGGCGTGGTAAAGATCTGTTTCGTGAGGCCGAACTCTACGATTTCGCCAAGGTACATAAACGCCGTCCAGTCGGACACCCGCGCCGCCTGCTGCATATTGTGGGTGACAATGACGACTGTCAGGTCTTGCTTCAAGGAAAAGAGCAGCTCTTCAATTTTCGCAGTGGCCACAGGATCCAATGCCGAGCAAGGCTCATCCATCAGCAAGACATCCGGTTTGACCGCGAGCGCGCGGGCGATGCAGAGCCGTTGTTGCTGCCCTCCTGAGAGACCGAACGCGCTTGTGTGGAGACGATCTTTCACTTCATCCCACAGCCCTGCGCCCTTAATTCCCTCTTCCACAATTTGATCTAATTGGCTGCGGTTTTTTATTCCATGAAGACGCGGCCCATAGGCCACGTTTTCGAAGATCGATTTTGGAAAGGGGTTCGATTTCTGAAAAACCATGCCGACACGTTTTCTCAGGTCGGTGATATCGACATCGGGGCCATAGATATCCATGCCGTCGAGCAGCATGGTACCTTCCAATCGAGCGCCTTCAATCAAGTCGTTGAGCCGATTGAGGCATCGCAGCAAGGTGGACTTTCCACATCCGGATGGCCCAATGAACGACGTGACCTGATTTTTGACAATCTGGATATCGATTTTGAAAAGAGCCTGGCGGTCTCCGTAAAAAAAGTTGACCTGATTCAATGTCAGTTTGACGGCGTGCGTGTTGGGAGGATTGTCAGGCAACTGTCGATGACCGTCCTGCACATTAAGCCTTTGTACATTGAGCGGTTGTGACGGGGATGGTTGTTGTGTCGAAGGTGGAAAAGGGTGCACAAGTTCCTTCATAACACAGCGCCTGCATATTTCCTGCGCAGATGGTTGCGTAGAACAATCGCGGTGAAATTCAATAGGACGACGACGGTAATCAATACCAGCGTCGTGATGTAGACCATTGGTTTGGCTGCTTCCACATTGGGGGACTGGAAGCCTACGTCGTAAATATGAAATCCCAGGTGCATGAACTTTCGATCGAAATGGAAAAATGGCCAGGAACCGTCTACGGGGAGTGCAGGCGCGAGCTTCACGACTCCTGTCAGCATGAGCGGCGCTACTTCGCCAGCAGCCCGCGCCATCGCCAAAATTACTCCGGTCAGAATGCCTGGCAGGGCAGAGGGTATCACGACTTTGAGCATCGTTTCCAACTTGGTTGCGCCAAGCGCCAACGATCCCTCGCGAAACTCTCTGGGCACGGCGGCTAGTCCTTCTTCTGTAGAGACAATCACCACCGGCACTGTGAGCAAGGCCAGAGTCAGCGATGCCCATAGAATGCCGCCGGTGCCGAATGTCGGTGTCGGGAGTCGTTCAGGAAAGAAGAGGGTGTCGAGGGTTCCGCCGACGGCGTAAATGAAAAAGCCTAATCCGAACACACCGAAGACAATCGAGGGCACGCCTGCGAGATTGTTGACCGCGATTCTCACGAGACGAACCGTGGCGCCTTGTTTGGCATATTCTCGTAGATAGAGCGCGGCAAGGACGCCGAAGGGGACGACGGCGAGGCTCATGAGGATGACCATCATGACGGTGCCGAAAATGGCGGGGAAAATACCGCCTTCCGTGTTGGCTTCTCTAGGCTCGGTGCTGAGGACAGACCACACATTCGTGAGATAGATCCAGCTCTTGTGCAACAGGCTCATCTCATTCGGGCGTAGGGCGCGAATGATCTGCCCCACCGGGATCTGCTTTTCTCGTCCGTTCGCATCCACCATCAGGACAGCGTACTCATTGAATTGTGCGCGCAACATTTCCAGCTCTGCGGTCTTTTCTTGGTAACGAGATTCAGCGGCAGCGACCTGGGCTTTGAGGCTATCGATTTGTCCTCTCCCGCTCATATCGGAGGCGGGAGCGCCTATTTCGAGCGTGCGGATCTTCAACCGTGCTTGCTCGATGTCTGTGTTAATTGAGCCAATCTCGACTCTCTCGATCCGAGTGATCTGTTGATGAAGGGCATTAGTCGTGTCGATCAATGGGGCCAAGGCAATCCATCCAGGCTCATTCCCTTCTGCCAGAAGCGTCTCTCCGTTGTAGACGGCCTTGATCCTGGCATACATGTTGCCCCATTCGCGCCGTTCTAAGAGCACGGTATCTGTCGGATAGGCTTGCGACACAATCTGATCGTCGTTGATCCATTTGAAGTCGAGCCCATAGATATCGCGATTTCCAATTTTTACCCGTAGGCGGCCTTTCCCTTCTGGACGATCCGACGTAACAGAGCGCGGGATGATTTCGCGTCCGGCCAGTTGCCCCATCACATGCTGTGTATCTTTCAGGGTGAGATCGACGATGTTCGAGATCCAAAAGTACCCCAAGCCGTTAATCATGATTAACAACAACAGTCCAAAGACCATGAGCAGAGAGACTGAAACTCCGGCGGCGCATCCCCAGATGAAGACGTTGCCGGAGGCGAGGAATTTCTTGAAGGTGGTACGCATTAAAA
>JBDSDL010000076.1:0-25332 GCA_039920585.1 Nitrospiraceae bacterium
CGTCGGAGATTTGGTCGGCGATCTTGTCCGGATGCCCTTCCGTCACGGACTCTGATGTAAACAGATAATTATGTCGCATTAGCCCCTCTGGGTTCAGGTGATCGGTAAGTAGGACGAAATGTTAAAACCGCGTGATACTATCTGAATGCGTCCTCTATTGTCCATTCCTCCATAGGTAGGGGATCGTCTAGGATGCTAAGCTCCGGCTTGCTTGACACCCATTTTCTGGCACTTGTAAGATGACCACAATCTTTCGGCTCTCGCCTCGGTTGATGCGTTACAATCATGGTCTGGCTTCCCAGAAACTGGCCTTCAGTACCCTACTTGGGGCGGTGTGGGCCAACGCTGTCTTGGGTGATTACCAGCGTGAATGTCGGGCTCTAGGTGGTGAATGCTTGGCGGAGTGAAAAGGGGACGATGAGGCACTGGATTGCCGGAATTGTACTCTGCGTGATGACGGTGGTTGTAGGGCTGGGTGCTGTGTCAGCACAGGATATTGTTCCGGTCGCCGGTCGCCATGCGGTCAAACTTGGTGAGCCAGCCCCGAACTTCCAGCTCCAGGATTTGGATGGCCGACTCGTGACACTGTCGGACTTGCGTGGCAAAGTCGTGCTGCTGAACTTTTGGGCCACCTGGTGCGGTCCCTGCCGGGTCGAGATGCCGGCGATGGAAGAGCTCTATCGGATGTTTCAGCGGAAGGATTTTGAGATACTCGCTGTGTCTACCGACGCGGAAGGTGTGTCGATCACGAGACCGTTTCAGAAAAAGAACCGCCTGACATTTCCCATCCTTCACGATCCGGACTATCGTGTGGGGTTAACCTATGGCGCCCGGAGCCTCCCGATGACCTTCATGGTGGACCGGCAGGGGATTGTCCGCCATCAGATCTTCGGCGCTCGTGACTGGAGCGCGCCTGAAGCGCAGCAGCTGATACAGATGTTGATGAAGTTGTAGCCAGGCTTTCGGCTAGTCCATGTCGCAATCGATCACCAATATCTCTCTTGTGGCGGCCTTTTCGGCTGGGTTGCTGTCGTTCGTCTCGCCCTGCGTGCTCCCGCTGGTACCGTCCTATATTTCATACGTCACAGGGTTGTCCATCGAACAACTCACCGACTCGACGGTGCGGTCGAAGCTGAAGAAAACCATTGTCGTCAACGCCCTGCTGTTTATCGGTGGGTTTTCAGCGGTCTTTATTTCATTTGGCGCATCGGCCAGCTTCATCGGGCAGGCGCTGGTGACCTATCAAGATTATGTTCGACGAATCGGCGGGATCGTGATCGTCATCTTCGGCCTCTATTTATTGGGGATCTTGAATATCAGTTTTCTGAAAATGGAGCATCGGTTCCAATTCAGAAATCGGCCGGTCGGGTATGTGGGATCGTTCTTGATCGGCGTGGCATTTGCCGCCGGGTGGACCCCGTGCGTCGGGCCGGTGCTGGGGACCATTTTGCTGTATGCCAGCACCACCGAGTCCATGCTGAACGGGGTATTGTTGCTGACGAGCTATTCGTTGGGACTGGGGGTGCCGTTGTTTTTCACGGCCCTGGGGGTGGACCGATTCCTCGCCTACTTCAAACAGGCGCGTGTGTATTTGTGGGGCGTCTCCACTGTGAGCGGAGTGATGCTCATCGTCGTGGGTGTCATGATATACGCCAACAGCCTCACGATGATTACGAGTTTTCTGGAGCGTTATGGGATTGGCTGGTACCTCGGGCAGTGACCAGAAGGTCAGACTGCCAAAGTAGGAAGTGCTGAGTGCTGAGTCGAAGAAACTTCCTTCTCAAGATCCGTGCATCAGCGATCTTAACCCAAGTCTCAACACTCAGAACTTAGCACTCAGCACGAGACTCCTTTTCCCCATGCCCACTCTACCCGATGTCAAAGCCTACGATGTCTTGGTGGTAGGCATGGGGCCGGCTGGCGCCACCGCTGCCTACCAGTTGAGTCAAGCCGGCCTGTCTGTGCTTGGGCTCGACAAGGCCACACATCCGCGATACAAAGTCTGCGGCGGCGGGTTGTCCGCCCGCATCGACCGCATTTTAGAAGACGATTACAAGGCGGTCGTTGAGCATACGATCTACGGCATACAGTTTTCCTACCGCGGTGCGGATCCCTTCTTCCTTGATTCTTCCAGCCCGATCGCCTACATGGTCATGCGCGACCGGTTCGACCATTTCCTTGTGGAGAAAGCCAGGCGAGCGAGCGCCGAGGTGCATGAAGACGAGCCGGTGACGTCCTGCCGACAGCTTCCCGACGGCATTGAAGTGACGACGGATCGTGGCCGGTATCTGGCCAAGGTTCTGATCGGGGCGGATGGGGCGAACAGCTTGGTGGCGCAGCAGTTATTCCCGGGCCGCCGGAGCCGTCGGATGGCGACCCTGGAGAGTGAAATCCCGATCGGGTCTGCACCCCATTATCCCGGCACCGACCGTGCGCTCATCGATATCGGCGCAACACCCGCAGGCTACGCCTGGATTTTTCCAAAGCAGGGACGGCTCTCGATCGGCGTGGGAGATCTTCGCGGAGGGCTCGCGAGCCCGAAGAAGATTTTCGATCGGTTCGTACAGGGAGAGAAAGGATTGGCTCCATGGAAGGTACCGCCGCCGGTTGGCCATCCACTTCCGCTCTTCAGTGAGCCCAGCGAGGACAATCGGGAGTCAATCAAATTGGTGAGTGGCCGTGCCTTGCTGGTGGGAGACGCTGCGCACCTTGTCGATCCCCTGTTCGGCGAAGGCATCTATTATGCGGTGAGGTCTGGACAGTTGGCTGCAGAATCGATTCTGAACCAAGCCCATGATCGGCGACGGTCGCTGGCCGATTACGAAGAGGCCGTCCGGCGGGAGATCTACGAGGAGTTTCGGGTTGCGGCTCGGATGGCGAGCCTCGTCTATTCGTATCCGCATCTCTGCCACCGGCTCCTGCCCCGCTATCAACACATCGTCATGCTCTACTACGACGTACTTCGTGGGCGTGAGACCTACCAAACGTTCTATACCCGCGCGAAGAATCTGGTCAAATCCTCCTTCAAGGATTTGCTCCTCGAAGCCATTTCGCTCCGTTGAATTGAGAATGGCCCTCAGCTTTCAGCGATCAGCTATCAGTTGAAGAGATATCGAGGAAGTTGTTTCGGTGCGGGTGTTTGCTGACAGCTGCGACTTGGGTCTAGCAGGCTGCAGATAAACTCGTGTGATACGGTGAAAATCTCATGGCCCACACAGCTAGGGTAACGGAAGAAGATCATGTAGGATGCTCAAAAAGTCCGTTCAGCAAGGCCGCAGGCGAGTCGAAGCCGGAGGCGTACCCTCAGGGGTACGTTGAGGATTTCGATGAGCTGAGAACGAAGCTGGCGGGCTTTTTCAGCATCCTGCTATATCAGCACCAGGCCCCAAGGCGGCAGCTCACAAAAGACTGGCCCAATGCCGATGCGGAAGGGAGGCGGAACGATTCGATGGGGACAGAGGGGATTAGTCCGGCGGCAAGACTCGATTGATCTCTCGATGGGGATGCAGCCGACTGAGTCGCGGGGGCTGCGGGCTCGACATTTTTTACCAATAGCGTGGCAGGTTTTGCTCCGCCAATTTTCGCGAGTAGGCTCTTTCCCGCACTGGAGTGCGTACTGTTCGGGTATTTCTCTGCCAGTAACGCCAGCTTCTCGCTAGCCCAATCGTCCGCCCCCATGTCGTGGTAGCTGAGTGCCAGAAAGTACAAGGCATCGGGCGCGACCGACTTGTCTGGGTACAGTTTCATGATTTGTTCGAAGCGATGCGCGGCGGCGAGATAGGAGCCCCGCCGATAATAGAATTCCCCCACGAAGAGATGCGTCTGTGCCAAAAGATCGTGGCATTCTTGGATTTTCTGGAGCGCTGGACCGTCATACCGGCTTCCTGGAAAATCTTTCCGCACCCGTTCAAAGGCTTCGAGGGCTTTCTGAACGGGACCTGGATCACGCTGGATTCCCTTGGTCAGCTTCATCTGGCTTTCTCCGATGCGGAATATCGCATAGGAGGCCAGGACATGGGTGCGATGGAGATCGAGGAAGTGGGTATATTCGACGATGGCCTCCGTATACTCCTCTTTCTCGAAGAATGCCTCTCCTCGCTTCATGATGACGTTGGGATCGTAGTTCTTTTTGACCCCATCGCCCATGAAAATCTGCTCATCAGTGCCGCTGAGGGCTTTCTTCGGGGTATCTTGACTCTTGGGCGTGCTGGAGCAGGCGGTTATGACACAGAATGCTGTGATACAGAGGCCGATGGCCACTGTCATTCGTGGTGCAGCAGTCGGGATAGAGGGAACGCGTACCATCGTTACCGAAAAATCTAGCAGGAGCCCCGGCGGAATGCAAGGTTTTGGTTCCGTAAGTTGACCCCCTGTGGAGCCCGGATTTATCAGACTGCGGGGAAAATCAGTTCGGCATACCTGAACTTCGATGGCCTCCTGCAAGTCTGGAACATGAGAACCACACCCCGCAGGATGCTCAAAAATTCCGTCCAGCAAGGCCGCAGGCGGAGCAAGAACCGAGGCGTACCCTTCCGGGGTACGTTGAGGATTCTTGCGAGCTGAGAACGAAGCTGGCGGACTTTTTCAGCATCCTGCTATAATCCCGCCGATCTTGCAGCAGACCACAGAGCATTGAAAAGTATGATGCGAACGAGAATTATCGGAACGGGCTCGTACCTTCCTGAACGGGTCGTGTCGAATCGCGAGGTGGGAGCTCCGTTGGGCATCGAGCCGGCGGCGGTCTCTCGCTTGACAGGCATTCAGGAGCGACGCAGGGTTGCTGCGTCCCAAGCGTCTTCCGATCTTGCGGTGGAAGCAGCTCGACCGGCGCTTGAGGCTGCCGGACTCCCGGTTTCTGAGGTGGGGGCGATCGTGCTCTCAACAACCTCTCCCGATACCGTCTTTCCCTCCACAGCCTGCCATGTTCAGCGCATGCTCGGTTGTTCCACGATACCGGCATTCGACGTGTCAGCGTCCTGCTCGGGCTTCCTCTATGGTCTCTCGATGGCCGACGCCATGATTCGGAGCGGCCAGATTGAGACTTGTTTGGTCGTGGCAGCAGAAGTGAAGTCTCGCTCCATCGATCCTGCCGATGGCGATACGGCTTTCTTATTCGGCGATGGGGCCGGTGCGGTCGTGTTGCGGGGCGAACGAGAGACAGGCCAGCTGAGCCAAGGGATTTTGGGTATCCGTCTCCATGCGGACGGCGCCCAGCATGGCCTGATTACGATTCCCGCAGGCGGATCGCGCCGGCCGACGACGACGGGGACGGTTGAAGCGAAAAATCATACCTTGCGGATGCAAGGGGCGCCACTTTTTCGTCTCGCGGTCAAGCGATTGGACCAAGCTATCCGCGAGATCGTGAAAGAGTTCGGTATCGATGTAAACGATATTGCGCAACTGGTATTGCACCAAGCCAACGGGCGGATTCTCGACCAGCTCACCAAGCGGCTTGGGATCTCGCCGGAACGGGTCTGTTCCGTGATCGGCCGCTACGGCAATACGTCGTCGGCGTCATTGCCGATCGCACTCGACCATGCAGTCCGTTCGGGAAAAGTTCTGCCCCACGACATCATGCTGTTGGGAAGTTTTGGCGGTGGCGTGACCTGGGCGACTGGGTTGGTTCGGTGGTAAGGGCGGTCTAGCAGGCTGCTGAAAAATTGTTCGCAAGAACCGTGAAAGGTGAAACGCAGGATGAACGAGTATTCTTTCTCCGAATCCTTTCACGTTTAACGATTCACGTCTCACGACTCGCTGGCTGGCTGATCGGCTGGACCGGTAGCCTGACAACAAAACGGCTGCCGGTCGGGGCGTTCGCTTCGACCCACACCCGCCCGCCAATACCTTCGACGATGTGCCTGACGATTGCCAGTCCGAGCCCTGTTCCACCTAACTCACGCGAGCGGGCCTTATCGACTCGATAGAATCGTTCGAATACGCGCGGGCGATCCATTTCAGGAATTCCCATGCCGGTATCGGTCACGCTCAGTTCCACTGCCGTGGTCAGCGCGGGCTGCCCGGCATCGTCCCAAACAGGGTGGGCCGCCAGGGTGATGGTCCCGTTCTCGGGGGTGTATTTGACAGCGTTATCGAGCAAGTTGGATAGGACCTCTATCAGCCGGTCTTCATCGCCGAGCACAGCAGGCAGATTGTCCTCCACGAAGGAGATGAGCCGGTGCCCCTTCTTGTCTGCCAAGGGCTTGATCATGGTCAGTGTTCGTTCGATAACACTTTGGATATGAAGCGGCTCTCGCTTGAACTGGACCTGTCCGGATTCGATTTTCGACAGCTGGAGGAGGTCTTCGAGAATCAGGTTCAGTCGGTCGCTTTGCTTGAGAATGATGTTGAGGAATTGTGTGTTGGTCTCAGGATCGTCTTTGGCGCCATCGAGCAAGGCTTCGATATACCCCTTGATCGACGTGAGCGGGGTCCTCAGTTCGTGGGACACGTTGGCGACGAAATCCTTCCGGATAGTTTCCAGGCGGCGTAATTCTGTCATATCGTGAAAAACAAGCACTGCGCATGCGTCGTTCTCTCGATCGGACTCAGTCACCGAGGCTTCGATATGGAGACGGCGACCGCTCGGGTGCAGAAGAATTTCATCTTCTTCGTTCATGTGATTTGCCAGAACTGATGAGACCAACGTATCCAACTGAGGATGCCGGAAGACATCGGCGCAGGGGTGTCCCCGTACTTCCGTTCTGGTGACGTCGAACATTCGCTCCAGCGCAGGATTGATTTGCAGCACGCGTCCTCGACGGTCCAGGACCATCACGCCTTCGACCATCGAGGTCAGCATGGCCAAGAGCTGGGACCGATCTTCGGACAGTTCATCGATCTTGGTTCTCAGTTGGTCCGTCATCTGATTGAGTGTGTCGGCTAAGAGGCCGACTTCATCCCGTGATCCGGTCCTGATGTGAGCCGTGTGGTCACCCTTCGCCAGCTGTTGCGCAGCGATCACAATCTCGGACAGGGGTTTGGTGACGCTGTGAGCGAGCCACACACTCAGCGCGACGGCAATCAAGAATGCAATCCCGAAGGCGAGGGACAAGCTCTGGTGCAACGTGTCCACTTCACGATCGAATGTGGTCATCGATAACCCTAGCCTCAAGAAGACGGATGGTATCGCCTGGTTTGCACCGCTTAGGCCGACAGCAAAATACATCGTGCGCTCACCGGTGGTGTCGTTTGTGCGCAGATCCGTTCCTCGCCCTGTGGTAACGGCTTGCTGAATTTCAGGTCGCGTCCGGTGGTTCTCAAGCGTAGCGAGGTTACTATCCGAGACGGCGCTGTCGGCCAACACCCGTCCATCCGGAGCAATGATGGTTACGCGCGCAAGGGCTCGCGCGCTGAGATCCCGCACGGCTGTCTGTAGTTGGGGTGTCGAAGACACCGCCCCCGATGGGGTCAGAAATGGCTGCAACCCGTACGCGACGAGACCGGTTTGAGCCTCCAGCATCTTGCCCGCTTGAACGATTTCCTGTTGTTCAATGGAGCGAACCGCCAGGGTCCTGGCAATCAGCAGTCCACAGGCGAGGACCAGCAGGGCTCCGATCATGACTTTCCATCGGAGGGAGAGGGTCATGCCGAACGATCCAATTCTTTGAGTTTATATCCCAGGGATTTGACCGAAATAATCGCCTCGTTGAGCGAGGGAAGTTTCTGCTTAAGTCTTCGGATATGGACGTCGACCGTCCGCGTCGTTCCGTAGTAATCGTATCCCCAGACGGTATTGAGGAGGATGTCTCGTGTGAGAACCCTGCCGGGATTGCGCAACAGATGTTCGAGCAGGCCGAATTCCTTCGCCGTGAGTGGGACTTCCATCTTTTTCACAGTGACTTCGTGTCGCGCGAGATCCATGACGAGGTGGCCATAGCGATATTGGGCCGGACTGTCGTCAGGTTTCCGTTCAAGCCGTCGAAAGAGGGCTTTGATACGGGCAACGAGTGTTTTGGGGCTGAATGGTTTGGTGACGTAGTCGTCGGCTCCCAGTTCCAGGCCGATGATGGTGTCCGATTCCTCGGCTTTGGCAGTCAACATGATGATGGGGAGCATTGCAGTTGCTGGAGCGGATCGAAGGCGTTTACAGACCTCCAACCCGTCGATCTCGGGCAGCATCAAGTCGAGAACGACCAAGTCGGGCTTCTCTTGTTTTACATGCCTGAGAGCTTCCGCACCGGTCATGGCCGATAGGGTTCGAAATCCTTCTTTCTCCAAATATAGTTTGACCAGCTGGAGAATGTCGTGCTCATCTTCAACAATGAGGATTTTCTTGCTCGCAGGGCTTGGCATAGTCGGTGGCATGAGCCTACGAGGGCATGCGAACTCTGTCAAGCAAGAGGGTAGGAAAGAGAAGCGTGGGCCAATTCAGTTGACGAGGCCCGCTGCTCTGACGTAAGGTGGACGCCAGTCATCTGTGCGTGTGCGAGGGCGGAAATATGGCCCTGTATCGAGTTCAAGAGAAGGGGGCGGTTATGAAGATTTATCTCGCCAATCCACGAGGGTTTTGCGCTGGAGTCGACCGGGCCATTGACATCGTCGATCTCTCTCTCAAAAAGTATGGGGCGCCGATCTACGTTCGACACGAAATCGTCCATAGCCGGCATGTCGTGAACTCGCTCCGCACCAAGGGCGCTGTGTTTGTGGAGGAGTTGGGCGAAGTGCCGGAAGGTTCGGTCGTGATCTTCAGTGCCCATGGGGTCGCCAAGTCGGTCTGGGACGAAGCGAATCGGCGCCGATTGCATGTGATCGATGCCACCTGTCCATTGGTCATCAAAGTGCATAACGAGGTCAACCGCGACTATACGCAGGGATATGATCTCATTCTGATCGGCCATGCCGGCCACCCTGAAGTGATTGGGACACTTGGGCAGATTCCGGACAAGTTCCACCTGGTCTCCTCCGTAGCCGATGTCGAGAAGCTGCATGTCGATAACGTCCACGACCTCTCCTATGTTACGCAAACGACGTTGAGCGTCGATGAGTGCCGGGATATCGTCGGCGCGCTCCATAAACGATTTCCGCACATCAAAGGGCCGCATCAGGAAGATATTTGTTACGCGACGCAGAATCGCCAGAATGCGGTGAAGGAACTCTCCAAGCTGGTGGATGTCATTCTCGTCATCGGTTCCCCGAATAGCTCGAACTCAAACCGTCTACGTGAGTTGGGAGAGCAGTGTGGAATTGCGTCCTACTTGATCGATGCCGCATCCGACATTAATCCAGCCTGGCTCACGAATGTGCAAGCCGTCGGGATCACTGCCGGCGCTTCAGCGCCCGAGGTGTTGGTTGAAGAAGTGGTGACGTATCTCAAGACCTTTGGGACCGCCGAAGTGCAAGACCTGACGGTAATCGAAGAGGACGTCGAGTTTCTTCTCCCCAAGGAACTGATCACCATTGAGTCTTCCGGCAAATCTGTTGGGGCTCAGGTGGGATAGCCGCATTTCACGCCACAGGTCTACTCCCCAAATGTTGTAGGTCTCGCTCATCACGCCTACCACCGGCAGTATTTTCCTTTGATTTTCCCATTGGCTCCGTGCTACAAAATCAACCGTTAATCTCGCGTAAGTCTTCTTGGAGCGCATTACTGCAAGGAGTTGCCGATGTATTTGAAATCACTTGAAATGGTGGGGTTTAAGTCGTTTGCTGAAGCCAAGATCGAATTCCCGGATGGTGTCACGGCCATCGTGGGGCCGAATGGGAGCGGGAAAAGTAATGTCGTTGACGCGATCCTTTGGGTACTCGGTGAGCAGAGCACGAAGGCGTTGCGTAGCGAAAAAATGGAAGATGTGATTTTTAACGGGACCGAAATGCGGAAGCCTCTCGGGCTGGCTGAAGTGTCGCTCGTGATCAGTGGGCTGGATCGGATCCATCTAGATCCTCTGTCCGGTCTTTCGAGCCAGCTGTCGGAGTATCAAGAACTCATGATTACGCGCCGCCTGTACCGCAATGGCGAGAGCGAATACCTTATCAATAAGACGGTTTGCCGGTTGAAGGATATCAGGAGCATTCTGCTGGATACCAGAGCCGGGACAAAAGGGCACACGGTCATTGCGCAGGGGCAGATCGATCAGATTCTAAACGCGTCGCCGCAAGATCGGCGCGAGTTGATCGAAGAAACTGCTGGCATCATTCGCTACAAGAAGCAGAAGGCCGAAACGTTGCGCAAGTTGGATGCGACGCAGCAAAACCTCTTGCGGGTGCGGGATATCGTTGCTGAGGTGAAAAAGCAGTTAAATTCTCTCGAGCGACAGGCACGGCAGGCACGGTCTTATCAGGCGTTGCACCAAGAGGCCAAGTCGTTGGAGATTCAGTTGTTGACCAACGAATACCGCGTCCTCCGAACCACGCTCAAGGAGGTGGAGTCGGAGTTACAGATATTGGGAGACCATGAGTCCGAACGATCCGCCGAACTCGCGCATCTGAATACAGAACTCGAGCGGGTCAAGCTCGCGATGGCCACTACGAACGAGGCAATTGGGCAACGGCGGGAGGAACTGTCGAAGATTGAACAGCAACAGGCGCGGGCGCTGACGGCTGCAGAAGTTGAGCGTAATCGCGGAGAACTCTATGTGCAGCAGCAGAGCCAGGGAGGGGAAGAACTCGAGCGCCTCGTCCAGGAACAGCAGCAAGGCGCGACGGAGGTTGCGGCCCTCGAAGAGACGTTAGCCACGCTCGAGCGTGAATGTGCTGAGCGGGAGCAGGTGTTCACAACGCTCGACCGAGAGATGAAAGAGTTGGTTCAGCAACGAACCACAACTCTAGCTGAGGAAGAACGAGGGCGCCGCGACCTACTCGACCTGGCGATATTGGTCGCGAATACTGAACAAACCCTGGTGCAATTAGCCTCACGGATTCAAGAGGCGGCGGCTCGCGAAGGCCTGTTGGCTCGTGAGCGGGAAAGCGTTCAGCTGCAGCATGTCACGGCAACGGATAAACGCCAGGGGCTCCAACAGGCCTGCCACGACGCGGAGCGATTGGTGGCTGACCTGCGTCTGCAGCAGCAGGAAGTTGAAGAAAAGAGCGGACAGGTGTCGGCCGAGTTAGCTGAAGTCGATCAGTTGGTGTTTCGCCAGTCGGAAGAGTTGGCCGCGGTGGACTCTCACTTCAGAGCGCTGCAAGGTGTGTTGCAAGAAGACATGGGGTATGGGCGGCGCGGCGACGAAAAGTCGACTGCGCTCAAAGGCTGTACCGGGGTTCGTGATGCCATTGCTGAGTGGTTGGCCGTGCCTCCTGGGTGGGACCGCGCGGTGGAAGTGATTTTGGGCGAACGGGTCAGGGGCTGGGTCGTTGACAATCCCGCCGCCGCTTGTGAGGCGATTGAGTTTCTCAAAGAGAAAGATCTCGGGCGGGGCACGTTTATCCCTCAGCAACCTCGATGGACGACTCGGGATACGGTATCTCATCCGTGGTGGCCTGCGTTGGAGGGCCAGCCCGGTGTGGCCGGGCTGGCGGTTGATCTGATCCACGTGGTGGGGCAGCACGAAACGGCCCGCGACTATCTCTTCGATCGGATCGTGCTCGTCGACACCCTCAAGGATGCGACCGCATTGTGGGAACAACAGTCTTTCTCTGCTCCCGATGGGCCCATATTCGTGACGAGTGCAGGAGAGATATTGGATGCGGCCGGGGTGATCACCGGTGGACAGGCCGGCGCTTCGGGAGGACTGCTGCAACGGCGCCGAGAGGTGCTTCGCTTGGAAGCCCAGAGCGTCTCGCTGACGGTATCCGTCGAAGAAGGGAAGCAGCGGCGGGAACGAGTGCTGGCACAGGGACAGGAATTGCGAGAGCAGAGCCGGCAACTCGTGGAATCGCTGCGTGACGCTGAAATGCAGGAGCTCTCGCTGCGAAAAGATGAAGCTGGATTCCAGCATGTGCTGGGAGATCTCACCCAACGGATCGATACATTGATTGATGATGCGCAACGAGGCTCAGCGGAAGCGCAGCGGCTCAATCATGACGTGCGCTCCGGAGAAGCGCAACTTGCACAGTGGATAGCGGAGAAGGCCGGCCAGGAAGCTGGGCTCAGCCGTGTGCGCGAGAGAGTGGAGCAGATCGATCACGGTATGCAGGGGCTGCAACAGCGATTTACAGAGGCGCAATTGGTGGCGCAGGAAGTTCGGACCACCCGTGAGCATCGCCATCGTGACCTTCTGCGGATTCAGCAACAGCAACAAGACGCGACCATGCGCATTGAGACGCTGACCCGCCATGTCGAGGGGCTCACGGTTTCGATCGAACAGAGCCGGGTTGAACGTGAGAGCCAAGAAGCGCGTTGTCGAGAATTCGGCGGATCGGCAAACCAGATAAAGGCTCGGCTGGTTGAACTTCAAGAAGAACAGGCGCAGGACATGGCGGCAGCGCATCAGCTCGATACCCGGCTGGAGGATGTTCGTCGCGCGGTGACGTCTCTTCGCGAATCTCGTATGGCGGTGGAGGTCAAGAAGGCGGAAGTTCGGATGCAATTGGGAACCGTCGAGTCCACGCTCTTGGGAACGTACCAGGTCGATCTCACAACGTTGTTCGATGCACCGGTTGTGGAGCTGACCTCGGACCAGTTGCCTCTCGGGGAGGAGTCGATTCCGGCAGAGCCTCCGGCGGTCGATGAGCTGGCGTTACGGGAACAGCTCCAGAAGATTCGCGAGAAGCTCGATCGCCTGGGACCGATCAATTTAGCTGCTATTCACGAACACCAAGAGTTGGATGAACGGTATCGATTCCTGACGACGCAGGAACAAGATCTCTCCACGTCCATCGGCTCGCTCAAAGAAATCATTCAGCGCATCAACCGCACCACGAAAGATATGTTTGCCGGTACTTTTGCCGAGCTTCAGCAGAAATTCAGTGAGGTGTTCGTGAAGTTCTTCCCTGGTGGACGGGCCGAACTCCAGCTGATCGAGGCGCAGGCGGATGAGACGAGAGAAGGTGGTGGACCGCAGGAGCCGGGAGTCGATATCGTGGTGCAACCACCGGGCAAACGCTTGAAGAGTATCACCATGCTCTCGGGCGGTGAGAAGACCTTGACGGCGATGGCTCTGCTCTTTGCGAGTTTCCTGATTAGACCGACGCCGTTCTGTATACTCGACGAAATCGACGCGCCGCTGGACGAAGAGAACATCGGGCGCTTTACCAGCGTCTTGCATGAACTTTCTGAAGGTGCGCAATTCATGGTCATCACCCACAGTAAGGCGACGATGGCCATTGCAGATTCATTGTTTGGAGTCACGATGGAAGAGCCTGGCATCTCAAAAATCCTCTCGGTAAGACTGGGTAACTTGCAGCCGGTCTAGGCAGACCGGACTGGCTAAAACGTTCGTACTTCAGAGGACTTCCGTCATTCAGTTTCTTGACCTTCGAGCAGGGGGTCTGCTATATAGCCCTAGATAGGCAGATCTATGAGCGTGCTGCTCGTAGATCGAGCGTTATATAATGGGGGCGAAGCGAGTCACCCGCATTGTCCCATCCACCCACAGTGTTCCATAGCCCGATACGATGAAGCTGATTCGAACGCTTCTGGATCGTCTCTCCGAGAACTTCTTCGTCTCCATGTCGGAGAAGCTAGAGCTGGCGACCGAGCCGTCCAACGTGTCCCCACTGCGACTGGTATCGGATAAACCGCTGCCCTCGTCTCCAGTCGACACCACAGCACGCCGCTCCACCAACCATTCGATGAGTCAAGTGGATGCGCTCGACGACGCAGTTCGGCGCAGTCAGGCCTGGATGTTGTCCAGACAACATCCCTCAGAGGGGTACTGGGTTGCGGAGCTTGAAGCCGATACGACACTGACGGCTGAATATCTCATGCTGCGGCGGTTTCTCGATCGGGTCGATCCCGAGCGCGAGCGCAAGGCGGTTCGCTATCTCCGTGCCATGCAATCGCCCGATGGCGGCTGGCCGATTTTCTATGGAGGGCCTTCGGAGATCAGCGCCTCCGTGAAAGCCTATTTTGCCTTGAAGTTGAGCGGCATTTCGGCAGATGAGCCCTCTATGCTGCAAGCCCGTGACCGTATTCTGGCGATGGGCGGTGTCGTATGCGCGAACGTCTTCACAAAGATCACGCTGGCACTGTTCGAGCAATACGATTGGAAGGGCGTCCCGAGCATGCCGCCCGAAATCATGCTCCTGCCGAAGCGGTTCTATTTCAGCATCTATGCCATTTCGTACTGGTCTCGCGCCGTGTTGATCCCCTTGCTGGTCGTATTTGCGAATCAGCCGGTCTGCCGTATCCCCAGGGAACAGGGTATTGACGAGCTCTATGTCGCGCCTCGATCGCAGATTCGTTATCGCGACGTGCCGCCCTTCAATAAGGATCAACGCTGGTTCACGCCGCATAATTTCTTCGTTCAACTGGACCGGGTGCTGAAATTGTACGACCGGATGCCGTTGAGTTGGCTGCGGGAGAAGGCCTTGCGAAAAGCCGCCATGTGGATGTTGGAACACATCAAGGGTAGCGGTGGACTGGGAGGGATCTATCCGGCCATGGCCAATTCAATCGTGGCCCTTCGCTGCCTCGGCTATCAAGTCGACGATCCTTTGGTGCAGAAGGCGCTCCAAGAAATCGAATCGTTGGAAGTCTACAGCTCAGTATCGATTGGCGAGCAGCGCGTCGAGGTGCTGCATCTTCAGCCCTGCCACTCTCCAATCTGGGATACGGCGTTGCTCATGAATGCTCTCATTGAGACGGGGATGTCGCAGGACCACCCCTCCCTCCAGAAAGCGGGCGCATACTTGGTTTCTCGCCAAACGAAAACAGTCGGTGATTGGAAGCTCTCGTCTCCTAAGGCGGAACCGGGAGGCTGGTACTTCCAGTTCGAGAACGAGTTCTATCCCGATGTGGATGACTCGGCAGTGGTGCTGATGGCGCTGTCGAAAGTCCGGATGGCGCAGGCCCCCGAGTTACAAGAATCCATCCAGCGGGGAATGAATTGGGTTCTTGCCATGCAAGGGTCCGATGGCGGCTGGGGCGCGTATGACAAGGACAACAATCGTATCGTATTCAACTATATTCCCTTTGCCGATCATCATGCTTTGCTCGACCCGAGCACGTCCGACTTGACTGGACGCTGCCTCGAAATGCTGGCGGCGTTGGGCTACGATCAGACGCATCCCGCCGTGGCGCCGGCCCTCCGGTTTCTCAAGCGAGAGCAGGAGACCGACGGGAGTTGGTACGGCCGGTGGGGCGTCAATTACATTTATGGCACCTGGTCCGTTCTAGCCGGTCTCCGTGCGATCGGAGTGGATCTCTCGGAGCCCTCTATTCGCCGTGCAGTCGCCTGGCTTGAGTCGAAGCAGAATCCCGATGGTGGGTGGGGTGAATCGTGCCTGTCGTATGGCGACCCTGCGTGGAGTGGGAAGGGAGACAGTTCACCTTCTCAAACGGCCTGGGCCATCATGGGACTGATGTCAGCGGGGATGACCGATGCCTTCAGCGTTGCTCGCGGCGTCCAATACCTGCTCCGTCATCAAATGAAAGATGGGTCGTGGGAAGAGGTCCGTCATACAGGAACTGGATTTCCTCGGGTGTTTTATCTCCGCTACCATTGGTACTGTCAATACTTTCCCTTGTGGGCCTTGGCCATGTATCGGAATTTACGGACGCGCGGGAAGATGCGAGCTGACGAAGTCCGGCAGCAGGTGCTCGCATCCGGATGCCATCGAGCCGATCGTTGACCAGTCCGCCGGCGTCATCCCTTGGCGCGTGGCAACCCCTTTCAGGATCTTCAGTGAATCCCATCGCCATCTTTGCCGCGACTCGCTGGGAACTCCAGGCTGTTCAGCGTGGTCTCGCAATGGGTCGTGTTGCAATCATCGATGGAGTCCGTTGTCATATTGGACAGCATGGGGATCGCACCTATTGGCTCATCCAAACCGGTGTCGGTCCTACTGCCGCTCGCTCTGTTGCGGGAAGGGTGCTGAGGGCCCAGCCCATGTCGCTGGTGATATCCACGGGTTTTGCCTGCGCGCTCGTCCCGGCTCAGGTGGGAGACCTGATTGTCGGCACAGCGGTGTCTTCTGTGCATGGTGAAGGAACCTGGACGATGGGGAGCGATTGTGTGCTCTGCGATGGGGCTGTACGCGCAGGCCTTCTCATCGTGGCGCAAGATGCGGGGCTAGTCGCGCGGGTTGGAACAGTCGTATCATTGGGGACCGTGGTGTGGCAGGCGCAGGAGAAGCGCCGGCTGCGGCGTCTGACCGATGCAACCGGGCTCGATATGGAAAGTGCAGCGGTGGCGGCAGTCGCGCAGGAGCGAGGCGTGCCGATGGCGATCGTGCGGACGGTTTCCGATCTGGCAGATGAAGATCTCCCTCTTGACTTCAATCTGTTTCTCAGGCCCACTGGTTGGATTAAGGGCGTGCAGGCGATCATCGTCCGCCCGTCCAGCCTTGTGGGGCTGAATCGGCTGCGAAAGCAGAGTCGGGTGGCTGGAGGCCGGTTGACAGAATGGTTTCAGTGTTATTTGAAGACAGACAGCGAGTCTTTTCGATCGTCCGGGTAATCGATGACGAGCGTGATTGAACAGCTAGGCGCGTGGGCCGTCATGCGGGTACAGGAGATGGGCCGTATGCTGTTGTTTGTCCTGTCGGCATTTGCGTGGCTGGCGCGGCCCCCGTTTCGATTCCATCAAATCATGAAACAGCTCCACTTTATCGGATATCGATCCACGTTTGTCGTCGTGCTTACCGCGGGGTTTACGGGGATGGTGCTGGCGCTTCAAGGTTATTACAGCTTGCGGAAATTCGGTTCCGAGGGGTTGCTAGGCTCCGCGGTGGCGTTGAGCATGATTCGAGAATTGGGGCCGGTGTTGGCTGCGTTGATGGTGACCGCGCGGGCGGGATCGGCCATGACCGCTGAGATCGGCATCATGCGGATTACGGAACAGATCGATGCGCTCGATACCATGGCGATCAATCCACGGCAATATCTGATCGCACCAAAATTGGTGGCCGGCGTGATCGGGGTTCCGTTGCTTGTGGCCCTATTCGATGTGGTCGGCATCTATGGCGGCTCCCTCGTCGGAGTGGACTTGTTGGGTGTGAGCGAAGGGGCCTATTGGAACTCGGTTGAATCCGCCGTGGAATGGAAAGACGTCTACGGCGGCATTCTCAAGTCGATCAGCTTTGGGCTGATCATCAGTTGGATCTGTTGCTATAAAGGGTTCTACACGAGGCAGAGCGCCGAGGGGCTTGGGAGTGCGACGACGGAGGCGGTGGTGTTGTCATCGGTGCTCATCCTTGTAGGGGACTATATCTTGACGTCGCTGCTCTTATAGAAGTGCTGAGACATGAGTGCTGAGTTGGTAGGAAGGACTTGGTCTAAGCACTCAGCACTCGGTACTAAAGAAGATGATTAAACTGATCGGTGTCGAAAAGAAGCTGGGTGGGCAACCGGTGCTGCAAGGGGTTGATCTCTCGATTCCTGTCGGCAAACTCACGACCATCATCGGTGGCAGTGGATCGGGAAAGAGTGTGCTCCTCAAGCACATGATCGGGCTCATGCAACCGGATCGCGGCAAAGTGTGGGTCGGCGACGTGGAGATTTCCCGGTTGTCTGGCACGCCCTTGAACGATGTGCGAAAAAAATTTGCGATGCTCTTTCAGGGGGCCGCGTTGTTCGACTCGCTTTCGGTCTTCGAGAACGTGGCGTTCCCGTTGCGGGAGAAGTTGCGCATGAAGGGTCCGGAGGTAGGGCGACGGGTCGAGGAGAAGCTGGAGGAAGTCGGGTTGGCGGGGATGGGGCATAAGTTTCCCGCTGAGTTGAGCGGTGGCATGCGAAAGCGGGCTGGATTGGCGCGCGCATTGGTCATGGAGCCGGAGATTATCCTCTTCGATGAGCCGACGACCGGGTTGGACCCGTTGATGGCGAAATCGATTCACGATCTGATCGTCACCATGCATCGGCGGTTGGGCTTTACGGCGATTATGGTCAGCCATGAAATTCCGGAGATTTTCGGAATTTCCGATTGGGTGGCGATCCTACGAAAAGGCAAGATTGCGTTAATGGCCACGGCCGCTGAGTTTCAGCGGACCACTGATCCGGAGATTCAAGAATTTATTTCAGTCGGTGGGACGGTAGCATTGCCTGGATCGCTCGTCGGTTAGGTGAGAGGGGAGTAGCAAGGATGGAAAAAACCAAGTTGGAGTTGGTGGTCGGCATGTTCGTGCTCGTCGGCGTCTTGTGTCTCGGTTATTTGTCGATCAAGCTTGGCAAGCTCGAATTGATCGGCGGCGATGTCTACGAAGTCGAGGCGCAGTTTACCAGCGCATCGGGGCTCAAACCCGGTTCGGCAATCGAAATCGCCGGCGTCGAAGTCGGCAGGGTCCGAGGGATTACGCTCATCGAAGATCGCGCGAAGGTGAAACTGGCGGTCAACAACACCGTCAAGCTTTATACCGACACCTTTGCATCCATCAAAACGCGAGGCATCATCGGAGAGAAATTTTTGGCCCTGTCTCCAGGAGGGGGCGGTGATCCACTCAAGCCGGGGGATACGATACGCGATACCGAAGCGGGTCTCGATCTTGAGGAGTTGGTGAGCCAGTATGTGCATGGCAAAGTGAAGTGACCTGTCAGATTCATTTGGTTTCTTTAGTTGATCCGGTTTGTTTTGTTTATCTGGTTGATTTGGTTCATCTGGTTAGTTTCGTTTAATCAAATAACCGGACAAACTAAATAAACCAAACAACATCCTGATGCAGGAGGAGGATACATGGAGATCCAGGGATCTGCCGTGACACAAGGGCAGAGATGGAGTTGGGGAGGGCTCGCAAGCGGGATAGCCTGTCTGCTGTTGCTGCTTGGCGGGGTCACTGTCCAATCTGCAGTGGCGGGTGGCGCGACTGAGGCGATGAAAAGCACCATCGACGAGACATTGAAGATCGTCCAAGACAAGGAACTTAAACAGCCTGGGAAAGCTGAAGAACGCCGGCGGCGATTGGAACAGGTTATCGGGGATCGGTTCGATTATCAGGAAATGTCGAGGCGGGCGCTGGGGGCTCCCTGGAATACGCTGTCCGACAAAGACAAAGAAGAGTTTGTCACATTGTTCAGGACACTCTTGATCAATTCCTATGCCGATAAGATCGAGTCCTATTCCGGTGAAGGTGTGCAGTATATCAACGAACGGACGGAGAAGGACTATGCTGAAGTCAGGACAAAGGTGCTGACCGGCAAGATCGAAATCCCGCTCGACTACCGCTTGCTCAACAAGAGCGACAATTGGCGGGTGTATGACGTGGTGGTCGACGGTGTCAGTCTAGTGAACAATTACCGGGGGCAGTTTTCAAAGATCCTCCGTTCTTCAACCTTCGCCGACTTGGTGGATCAGCTTCGCAAGAAATCCAATAAGACGAACGCCCCATAGTTCCCTCCATGAATTCTATGATAAGTCTGCGTGGCTTCATCGCAGTTGCCCTCGTGTTTCTTGTGGTGAGTATCGTCGCGCGACCGGAGCGTGCGGGCGCCGGCGTCGAGTATTTTCCGATTCCTGCCGTGTCCACCAGCAAAAACGATGGAAATGAAGTTGGGTTGATCGTCCCGATTTTGGGCACGAACCCCGATGGAGAGCTCAAATACATCGTCGCCCCGATGGTCGTTCATAATTCCATTGTTGGGACGCGCGGCTCGCTCAATTTGTTTCGATATGAGCCGGGGGGGCGTGAAATTCGGTTTATTGGATCCTATACGGAAGAGATCGAGCGCAGAGTGGCATTCAGTTACACCGACCCAGCCTTCAGCCAGGGGCGCTATTCGTTGAACTTTGGTGCGTCGCATTTTAAAAATGCCACGCTTCGGTTTTTCGGTTTAGGGCAAGCGACATCGGAGTCAGATCAAACGAATTACACCGGCCGTGAATCCCGGATGAACTGGCGATTTGGAGTCTATGCGAACGAAGTCACCCAAATTGCCGTTGGCCAGCGCTTTCGTCAAGTGAGTCTGCAGAGGGGCGCAACGGATCTTCCATTTACGGGCGATCAGTTCGGCGGCGTTGACGGGGTTCAGGGAGAGACGCTCATCCTCGGGCACCGCGCAACGTTCTTTTACGATACGCGGAATAACCTCGTCTCGCCGACCGATGGGATGGCCGTGACGGCCTACGCGGAAGTGAACCAGAACCTCCGCAACGGCGAGAATCCCATATATTCCCGCTATGAGATCGAGGTCAAGAAGCTGTTTCCAAGTGAATCGAAGCGCGCGATTCTCATCGTGCGGGCAAACCTTCAGGCGACGATCGGGACGCAAGTGCCTTTTTTCGAACAAAGCTCCTTGGGCGGGCAAAACAATCTGCGCGGATTCGGCGTCGATCGCTTCATCGATAAGCATCTCCTGGCGTTCAGCATCGAGGAGCGTATTCATCTGGTGCGGACAAAGATTGCTGGCACCACCGCGGACTTTGAAATTGCGCCATTCTTGGATACCGGGCAGGTTTTCAACGACTACAAGGACGTGACCTTCAATAATTACCGTATGACCCCGGGTGTTGGATTCCGTGGAATCGTTCGGCCCAATGTCGTCGGTCGGGTCGACTACGGCTACAGCCGGGAAGGGGGCGCGATCTTTGCGGGGCTCGATTTCCCGTACTGATGGAGTGGGTGCATCAGGTAAGTTTCCCACCTCTTGAGGGATAGCCAAGCACCCCTGTCCATATTATCTTGCGCAGAACGTGATGGCTCTTGGGAAGCAACAGGCCTGTTGGGACAGTCAGGATCGTACTGGTGATTGCCTGCTCACGAACGTCAGCAGGCAGCGTGAAGCGGATGAGCGCGTCTTCGAATGCGTAGCAGCGGGATTAAGCGCACTATTCCCGCTCCCAGGCAGTAAGGGATAGTTGTGAACATCCGATTATCGGTTGTGGTGTATCGAATAGTCCTTCCCTCACTCCTCCTCTCCATTTTTTCACATCCTGAACTGGTTCGGGCGGAGGGGTTCGGTCCATTTCCAGTCAGAAACTTCCAGCCCTTCCAGCAGATGGTGTTGAGTCTGCCTGGCGACCGTGCAGCCGTCGTGAAACCGGGTACGGTGGATGTGCGGTTGGAGCTTGCCGAGACCGCCAGTATCTATAACGAAAATTCGCCGCAGACCAACATAAACGTAAAATTTGAAACCCTCAGATCCGGTCTCTTCCTTCGTTATGGCGCCACGGACAAATTGGAGCTCGGACTGGAAGTACCGATGCTCTACAGGTATCAGGGATTTATTGATGGAGCCATTACTGCGACCGAACGAGCAACGACTGGCTTGAATCCGGCACGAGATGCGTTTAAGAACAGCAACTTTTTGTTTAATACCACTCGGAATGGGCAGACAATTATGAATGGAGGTCCGGGTGCGATGGGGCTAGGGGATACGACACTGATGAGTAAGTATCAACTCCTGAGGGAAGGGGCAGCGATGCCGGCTGTTTCGCTCCGCGGCGCAGTGAAGTTGCCGACGGGGGATCATTCGGCTTTTTTTGGAAGCGGGAGTCCGGATTTCGGATTGGGTCTTGCTGTTGAGAAACTTGTGGCTGGCCGATGGATACTCTACGGTAACCTAACGGGAGTTGTTCCGACCGGCACCATAGCAGGTTTAGGCCTGCGGCCCACCCTATCTGGGCTTGTCGCCATCGAATATCTGTGGTCGGAGAACTTGTCGATCACGGCCCATTTTGACTTCTATACGTCGCCGTTTTCTGGGACCAACTCAGCTGTATTGGATCATGGTGTGACGGAATCAGTCCTGGGGCTCAGCTATCGTGTGGCTCCGCGTTTCCTGTGGCAAGTGTACGCAATCGAGAATCTCGACTTTATTAGAGGGAGCGCCGCAGACTTCACTGTTTCAACAGTATTTACTTATCGGTTTGAATCAGGCTTGAATCGTCAATGAGCTGAGGTCCACAGCTAAGCACTTGACAACATAGGGCTTCCGTGTAAAACTCCTTCGTGCCAGTGGTTAAGCTGCCACAGTACTTCGCCAATGCTTATCTGCGCCCAGCTCGTTGTTACAGACGTACGCAATGACGTAAAGGAGCATTCGTCATGTCAATCTTAAAGACCATTCAAGGCCCAGCCGATCTGAAGCGGCTATCACCAACGCAATTTCCTGCTTTGTGTCAGGAGCTGCGCGAGCAGATTATCGGCGTGGTGTCCAACGTCGGAGGGCATCTCGCTTCGAACCTTGGCGTGATTGAACTCACGGTAGCATTGCACTATCTGCTCAATCCTCCCAAGGATAAGATCGTCTGGGACACGAGTAATCAAGCCTATGCCCATAAGCTTCTCACCGGGCGTCGGGAACGGTTTCATACGCTTCGCCAGTACGGGGGGTTGAGTGGATTCACCAAACGCGAAGAGAGCGTCTACGATACGTTCAATGCAGGCCATGCGGGAACTGGTGTGTCTGCGGCCTACGGTATGGTCGAAGCGCGTGAGCAGTTGAAACAGCGACACAAGGTTGTCTGCATCGTCGGCGACGGCGCCATGACGGCTGGCATGACGCTGGAAGGCCTGCACCATGCCGGAGGGCTGGGGAAAGATTTCCTGGTCATTCTGAACGACAATCAAATGTCCATCTCGAAGAACGTGGGGGCCATTTCCTCCTATTTGAACCGGACTTTTACCGGCGAGTTTTATGGCAAGATGCGGGAGGAAACAGGACAACTGTTGAGGAAGATTCCCCATATTGGATCAGATGTGCAGAAGTGGGCTCGTCGGGCTGAAGAGCTGGCCAAAGGAGCGATCCTCCCCGGGCTGCTGTTTGAAGAGCTTGGGTTCACGTATACGGGGCCGATCGATGGTCATAACTTCGAGCACCTGCTGCCCACCTTGGAAAATGTGCTGAAGATGAAGGGTCCGGTATTGCTCCATGTCATTACGAAAAAAGGGCTGGGCTATGAGCCTGCGGTGAAGAATCCGGTATGGTTCCATGCCTGCCCGCCTTTTGTCAGAGAAACCGGAGCCCCGGCGAAGAAAGCGGCGCGGCCGTCCTATACGCAGATCGCCATTGAATCGTTGGTGAAGCTGGCTCGAGCAGACAAGCGGATCGTCGCGATTACGGCTGCGATGTGCGAAGGGACCGGTCTCAACATCTTCGAAAAGGAATTTCCGGACCGGCTCTACGACGTGGGGATTGCCGAACAGCATGCGGTGACATTCGCCGCGGGTCTTGCGACGCAAGGCCTCCGCCCGGTGGTGGCAATGTATGCCACATTTTTGCAGCGTGCGTACGATCAGGTGGTTCACGATGTGGCCACGCAAAATCTTCCGGTAACCTTCTGTATCGATCGCGGGGGGCTGGTTGCGGAAGACGGGACGACGCACCACGGCGCATTCGATTATGCGTTTCTGCGCCACATGCCGAACATGGTTGTCATGGCGCCGAAGGATGAAAATGAGTTGCAGCATATGATGAAAACCTGTGTCCAGTATGACGGGCCTGCCTCGGTGCGGTATCCGCGTGGGTTGAGCCTGGGTGTGACGATGGATCAGGAGGCCGCGGCCTTGCCGATCGGGAAGGGCGAGTTGTTGCGCGAAGGAACGGACGTGGCGATTATTGCCATCGGCGTGCCGGTCTCGCATGCCGTGACGGCGGCAAAACGGCTTGAGGAAGAAGGGGTTTCCACAGCAGTGGTGAATGCGCGTTTCGTGAAGCCTCTGGATCAGGACTTGATCGTTGAGGTGGCCAAGCGCGTTCGCTATGTGGTGACGATTGAAGAAGGCTGCAAGATGGGCGGGTTCGGCTCAGCCGTGCTCGAAGCTCTCTCCGATGGCGGCGTGTCGAATGTGATGACGAAGATCATGGGGTTGCCGGATCGGTATATCGAACAAGGGCCGCAGGACTTTCTGCGTGAACGATACGGGTTGACGGCGGAAGGCATCTATCAAAGCGTGAAGGAACTCATTGACAAGACACCGGCCTCCACGCGAGAGGCATTCACGCTTGCGACATCAGCCGATCGGTTGCCGCATGGAGATGAGCAGGGGAGCTGATTGAAGGCGTGAAACGTGAGACGTTAAACGTTAAACGAGTGTAGCAAAGAGAATAAATGCATATCACTAGACGGAAAACACGACAGATTCAAGTCGGCAAGGTTAAGATCGGTGGCGATGCGCCCGTGTCCGTGCAGTCGATGTGTTCCACCGACACGCGCGACACTGCGGCGACAATCGAGCAAATTCGCCAGCTGGAGGCTGCGGGGTGCGAAGTGATCCGCGTGGCTGTGCCGGACGACGAAGCGGCGGCGGCGTTACCCAAGATCAAAGCGGCGATGACCGTGCCGTTGATCGCGGATATTCATTTCGACCATCGGCTAGCATTGAAAGCGGCTGCTGTGGTGGACTGCGTCCGGATCAACCCCGGCAATATTGGCGCTTGGTGGAAAGTCGAAGAAGTCATCAAGTCCGTGAATGAGCGAGGGATCCCCTTGCGCGTCGGCGTGAACGGCGGGTCGCTTGAGCGGCCGTTGTTGGATAAATACGGCTGGCCATCCCCGGAAGCCTTGGCCGAATCGGCGCTCAATGCCGTCCATGCGTTAGAAGACGTGGGATTCACGAACATGAAGGTGTCGTTGAAGGCGTCGGATGTGCACCATGCGATCGATGCCTACTGGTTGTTTGCGCATCAGTCCGACTATCCGGTCCACATCGGTATTACCGAGGCAGGGACGGCAATGACCGGGGCGGTTAAATCCACTATGGGACTCGGATACTTGCTCTCGCAGGGCATCGGTGACACCTTGCGCGTGTCGCTCGCTGCCGATCCGGTCGAAGAAGTGAAGGTGGGGTTCGAGATCTTGAAGTCGCTCGAGCTGCGTCATCGGGGAATCAATGTCATTGCCTGTCCTACCTGTGGCCGCGTGGAGATCGACGTGGTGAAGCTGGCCAACGAACTGGAAAAGAAGTTGGGGCATATCAAGACTCCGCTCAATGTGTCGGTCCTCGGCTGTGTCGTGAACGGGATCGGCGAAGGGAAGGAAGCGGATATCGGAATCGCCGGCGGCGAAGGCAAAGGCATCCTATTCAAGAAGGGCAAGCTCGTCAGAAAAGTGCCAATCGAAGAATTGATGGACACATTGATTCACGAAGTCGAACTGATGGCCAAAGAGAAAGATGCCGAAGAGAACGGGGGGGGCGTAGCCACTTCGAATGAAGGGTGGGAATCTCTCGCGCCTGAATCCGATCGGTCTTCGACGCTCGGAAAAGAAATTCCGATTCTTTCCAGCAAGCGGTAGATCTCGCCTCTAGCCTCTCACCCATTGCCCAGACTATAATGCGCTAAGGGCGCCGTACCCAAGTGGTTAAGGGAGCAGTCTGCAAAACTGCGATGCAGCGGTTCGACCCCGCTCGGCGCCTCCAAAC